>JAAXVQ010000101.1 GCA_013335425.1 Candidatus Firestoneibacteriota bacterium
AACTACTCCGAGCCAAAGGGCCTGAAGCGGAAAAAGCGTTTTTCGCCAAACTGAATCCAGACCAAACCAAAGCGGTTTCGACCGCCATGCCTGTAACTCGGTTGGACCTCGACCAAGTCGCACTTTGCTATGATTTAGCCGCCACGATTCTTTTCCCCCTGGATACCGAAGGCGTTTGGAAGATCGGTTACGCCATGGCCAAAGACAATTTTAACGGCTTGTATAAATTCTTAATATCCATTGCCACGGTCCCTTTCTTGGTCAAACAAGTTCCTACGATTTGGAACATTTATTACGACAAAGGCACTCCTCGCGCGGAATTGCCGCCGGAAGGGGGTATCGGTACCATCGTCGTGGAAAATCTCCCTGAATTACCCATGTCTATTCGCGTTTTAACCACAGGCTTTATCCAAAGCGCTCTGGAATTCACTAAAGTTAAAAACATAAACGTTAAACTAACAAGTACAAATCCCCAAGCTTGGAAATGGGTTGCCACCTGGGAACATTGATGCCTTCAACGCTCAAAGCGTTTGTTTTTTTTGTCCCCCCCTTCGCATCACCCCGACTTGCCGAGTCTTTCAAGGATATTGCTTGGCAGCCCGTTACTTCTGCTATAGAATATTGCTAGCAGTCCATAAAAATCGCGTCTTAAAAATCTCCAGCGAGGTTTCGCGGCTGTTTTAGTAAAATCCTAAGCAGAGGTCCACTGCATGAAGCACTTACTGCGCCAATATGCTTTGATCCTCATCCTAACCGTGCTTGGCACCGCCGGTATGTTCGCTTTTGCAACCACGCTCATCTATTACAACCCGACCAAAGGTTGGGTGTTCTTTGAAATGTCCCTCTTGATCGTGACTTTTTTCACACTTCTGGATTATGCGGTCTTCCATCATTTTTTCAAACCCATTCTCGCCTGGCTCAACGCCCGGAAGCAATCCGTGCCGCCTTCAGAAACCGTGGTGCGCGCGGCCGTGAAGGCCATCATCGCCTTCCCTTACAAGGCTGCCGGATATTTTCTCGCCGCCTGGATCGCCGGGGTGGAAAGCGCTTGTTTTCTCGCATTGTATTTGGGAGTTTTTCAATCCAACACCGCAAATTACGTCACCCTGGCGTTAATGATGCACGCCGGCGCCATTATCCCGATTTTCTTCTACGTCTCCAAGCGGATGCTGCGGCCTTTGCGTCTTGAGCTGGCTTCCCAAGCGCAGCCGTTGCAAAATCTGGTCCTGGGTATAAACATCAACCTCCGCCAAAAAATGATTGCATCCATGCTTTTTCTGGGCATTTTCGCCGGTTTGTTCGGCGGCATCGTCTCGTACAACCGGGTGCAACCCTTGATCAAAAAATACATACAAACGCAAGCCGAACAGGCATTTTTTCACACCCATCTTTTCTTGCAAGAACTCGGTCCTAAAGTAAGCCCGGAAATTTTAAAAGAGAAGCTGCGCACGTTCATGCCCGGAAAAAGTTATATCTATTTGGTGGACAAAACCAGCGGGGCGGTCATCAACAATCCGGACGGCTATTCAGCGGAAGTCCTGCTCGGACACCGCGAGATTTTTCTGGCCGATCGTCTGATTCTGCAAAACGCCAACTTGGACTCGCGCTATGTCATCGGCGCCGTAATGCCGCTGGACGAATCCATTCAGGATGTCGGGCGTTTTCTCATGCAACTGATCCTGCTGACCGTCGTCTGCCTGCTGATCGCAGGGCTTTTGGCGTTTTTAACCGCCAGTGAATTTTTGGATTCTTTCGGCTTTTTGGCGGCGCCGATCAAAAAGATCGCCCAAGGGGATTTGACCAGCGAAATCCAACTGCTCAGCGAGGACGAAACCGGCATGCTGGCCACCCTCCTCAAACAGATGAATCAATCGCTCTATGAAGTGACGGCCCAAATCACCCGCATGGTCCGGGTCATCCTGGACCTGGCGCACAAACTCGCCGTTCAAAACCAGGGGCTCAACACATCTTTCGAGACGATTGCCGCCAGTTCCAACGAAGTGGCGGATACGGTCGGACGGCAATTTGAACAATTGGAATCTACCGGCGATATCATGAGCCACTTGCGGGAAGCCTATGCCCTCATGAACCAAGACGCGGCCGAGAGTGCCCAAACCGTGGAACAGGCGGTCAATACCGCTCAAGCCGGCGGCGTGGCGGTCCAGGCTTTTAAGGACCAGATGCTGAAAATCGACAACATGGTGGTGGAAACGCGCACGGCCATGAATCTGCTGCACGGAAAATCCGTGGACATCGGCAATGTGCTCATCCTCATCACCAAAATCGCGCGCAACACCAACACCCTGGCGCTCAATGCTTCCATTGAAGCGGCCCGCGCCGGTGAAGCCGGGAGAGGGTTTGCCGTCGTGGCCAACGAAGTTCACACCCTGGCCGAAGGCGCCGCCTCGGCAGCCAAACGGATTCAGCCCATCTTGAACGAAATCCAGCAGGAAACCAGCCGGGTTCTCAACACCATTGAAGCCAGCCGCGCAGAAGTCGAACGCGGCCAAAATCTGGCCGACCAAGCCAACACGTCGTTCAGCCAGATCGTCGCCACCATTCAGGACGCAACCCGTCTTTCCAGTTCCATTGCCAAAGCGGCGAGTGAACAAATGGCCGGCACGGATTCGGTGAACACGACCCTGCAATCCACCACCAATCAATTCAAGCAAAGCACGGTCACCAGCCGGGAGGTTGCCACGCTCAGCGAAGATCAAAAACACACTTTGGTGGAAACCACCAATCTGGTGCAGCAACTCAATTCGCTGGCTTCCGAACTCGGAAATTTAGTCAAAATTTACAAACTCAAAAGCTAAATTCAGCAGGCAGCTGCAACAGCCCGCCTAAAAATACATTTTTTATGACCGTATGATTTTTCGTTTGTGGCGGGACTTAATTTGAAATCGGACTGCCTGCCAAATGATGGGATTTGAAAAATCTCGGCCTGTTAAGGCCACCAGGTCGAATACAAGCACAAAAATTCACGTCCGCAACACGCTTTGAATAACACGGAGCAAATGGCAGCTGAGTTTTTATTTTTCAGGCATGGACCTTTATGGTTCGTATCGGCGATTAGGCCGGAATTTCCAGCGGTTTTCCCAGTAAAAATCCCGCCAAACTGATAATATCCGCAAAGCACCGTTCTGCGCCGACCAAACGATGGCACTGCATGGAGGTTTCCACCGCAAAACAACGGAGGTTTGCGCCGCGGGCCGAGCGTACGCCCAAAGGCGCATTTTCAATGACCACCGCCCGCTCCGGAGCCAAAGCCAGTGCCTGCAGGGCTTTTAAATAGGGCTCCGGATGGGGTTTGCCGTGGCGTACTTCATCGCCGGTGACGATGGTCTCAAAATAGTCGGCCAGATCCTGCGGCAAAGAGGCGGCCAGTTCATGCCGCGCCGTCCCCGTCACAATGGCCATTCTTTTTCCGACCAAACGCAATTGGCGTAAAAACTCAGCCACGCCGGGAAACGGCTTATGCAGCGCCCGCTGTTTAAAGAGCGTTTCCTTGCGCCGAATCAACTCCTGCAAATGAGCTTCCCCGGCGTCGCGGTGGTTGATCTCGAAAAAGCACCGCAAGGAAGGCAACGCCGCCTCGCCTTCGTGTTCATAGACGTCCTCGCGCCGAATTAAAACCCCCTCGGGGGTTAAAACATCCAGCCACGCTTGGGCATGATCTTCCATGGTGTCGATAAGCACACCGTCCATGTCGAAAATAACGGCATCAATATCCCTTAAATTTTCCATCGACATTTTTTCTCCGCCTGACCTCACTGCCCCAACTCGCAGGGAGATTTTCAAGTGGCCGAAATTATAAGGTCAGGTTCGAGAAAGGTCAAATAAAAGTTGGGATTTATGGGCGGGACGGTGCGTCCTTGGCCAAGCCGGCAAAAAGCCGCATCTGTTCCAGCAGGGTGGCATCGGCCTTGTTCTCCAGGTCCATGGGCAGGCTGATTTCAATGAGTGTACCGCAATTGGGCTCGCTTTCCAGCCGCACGGACCCGTGATGGGCCTCCACCACGGCTTTGACCAAGGAAAGACCCAAACCGATGCCGCCGCCCTGAAACCGTGAATTGCTGCTGCCGTGCTGTTCCACGTTGGCCACTTCATAAAAAGGCTCGAAAATCTTTCCCTGCTCGGCCAAGGGAATGCCGATGCCCGTATCTCTGACCCACAAAAGCGCCTTGCCGTCATGCACGCCGGCTCCGACGGTGATGGTGCCGCCGTCCGGCGTGGCTCGGATGGCGTTTTGGATTAATTCCATCAAAGCCTGCCTCAGGCGGATGGAATCGGCGTTGATGGCCGGGCTTTCCTCGCCCTCGGCGAGGCTCATTTCCAAGTTCCGGTCGGCAATGGAAGCCTTCATTTCGGTCAACGCATCCGATATAAGCTTGCGCGGTAAAACCGGCTGCAGATGAAGTTTGATCTCCCCGGCCTCGGCTTGCGTGATGGTTTGAATGTTGTTAACGATGCTGATGAGCTGCCGGGTTGACTTTAAGACAATGCCGAGAAGCTCCTGCTGCTCTTTGTCCAAAGTCGCGCCCTGGCGCTGCATGATGGAAAGGTAACCGTAAATGATGGTCAGCGGCGTGCGGAGTTCATGAGAAACCAGCGTTAAAAACTTATCCTTCATTTCGTTGAGCGCCCGCAGAATCTTGTTTTCCTGAGAAATTTCGCGCTTGGAGATCACCTTTTTGGTCGTATCCCGCAACTGCTGGGCGGAACAGGGTTTGAGCAGAAAATCAACCGCTCCGGCGCGCATGGCTTCAATGACCGAGTCCAGGGTGCCGTAGCCCGTCATGACGATGACGTCCATCTGCGGCCGCAGTTCTTTGAGTAAAGCGATGCTCTGCATGCCGTTGCTGTCGGGCAGCCGCAGGTCCAAAAGCGCCAAGGCGAACTCGGTTTGTTTGATTTTTTCCAAAGCCTCGGACAAACCCGGCGCTTCGTCGATCTGATGGCCTTCATTTTCCAGAATACGGGAGGTGACACCCCGGATAATACCGTCGTCGTCCACAACCAAAATCCTGGCCATGGGGTTCCTCCCTTAAAATACCCGGCGCTTGTCCGGGGAAAAGCCGATTTCCCTGCCTACCAATAACTTGGAAAAGTATCGGCTCAAATTTCCGGTTTCCTTAAGCTGCCGGAGAACTTTTACGGATTTTCTTCCCGTTCCCGCCCTCCAACCCTGCTGCGCGCCAAATAATAAACTTGCGGCCGGGGAATTCCTCTTTTAGAATAGGCAATCAGCCTTTGATGTCTAGGGGGACCCTTTGGGGCTTAACATCCGCCAGAAAATTTTCCTATCCTTTATCCTGGTCGTTTTGATATCCGCCGGTGCGGTTTTTACCATTTATACCAACAGCGTCAGGGTGACAGACCTTTCCGCCGAGATCACCCACCAGAATGTGCGCAGCATTGTTCTGGCCCAAACCATGTTGCAACAGCTGCTCATGAGCGATTGGGCTGTTTCCCAGTTCCAACTCACCGGAGATCCCTCCTGGATCAACATGAGCTACAAAGCCCAGCAAGTCTTCAAGGACAGTTGGCGGGAAGTCAAGATCCTGGCTACGGATGAACGCAAGCGGGAGTTGGTCGCCAAGGTTAAAACCCTCAACCAACGTTACGTACAACAGACCCACAGCGTGATTGAACGGATTCAACAAGGGTTGATCAACCCGCAGCATCAGCAATATTTCAGGGACGAAACCAGCGTTTTACAAGCGATCATCGATTGCCTGCAGACCTTAATCACCCTGAACGAAGGTCAACTTTATTCACGCCTGGAGGAAGCCCAGCGCTTGAAAAACTGGAATCAGGGGTTGAGCGTCGGGGTGGTGCTGCTCGTGACGCTGGTTTCAGCACTGCTGGTTTTCATCCTCAATCAGAACATCATTTCCCCCATCGCCCGGCTCATGGACGGGGTGCGAAAATTCGCCAACGGCAATTTTACGGCGCAGGTGCCCGTGATGTCTTCGGATGAAATCGGAGAACTCTCCGGCGCCTTCAACATCATGGCCAAAAACATCAAAAACGACCGGCAAAAATTGACCGCCCTGACCATCACGGATGAAAAAACCGGGCTTTTCAACTACCGTTATTTCAAACAGACCATGACCGAGGAAATGAAGCGCGCCGAACGTTACAGCCGGCATCTCTCACTGGTGATTATGGACATCGACTTCTTCAAGCACTACAACGATACCAACGGGCACAACATGGGCGATCTTCTGCTCAAGGAACTTGCCGCTCTGTTGAAGGAATCCGTGCGCGAAACCGACTTGGTCGCGCGTTTCGGCGGCGAGGAGTTCGTGCTGCTTTTGCCGGAAACTCCCGTATCGTTGGCGTTCAAGCTCGCCGACAACATACGCCTGCGCATTAAAAACCACGCCTTCCCCATGGAAGAAAAACAGCCCAACCACGATCTCACCATGAGCATGGGGGTGGCTTCCTTCCCGGCCAAAAACATTTTAACCCCCGACGCGTTGATTGAAAAAGCCGACCAAAACCTCTATCGCGCCAAAAAATCCGGACGCAACCGCGTCTGCCGATAACCCCAAAACCAATTCACCGCAAAGGCGCAAAGGACGCAAAGAAGCCGTCACGCAGAAACAAAATTTCTTCTTTTCGAAAAATTAGATGCACAGCCAACTGTTAAATTTCCCGTTCGTTTTCATTGATATTAACCGTAGGATATCTTTCCGGGTTCCTTGGCTCCCTTTGCGCCTTTCCGGTGAAATTTGGGGTAGGCTTTATTTCGAACGATGTTCCTGCGCCCATTGAATGGCGGCCAGAAGCACCAGGTTGGCGTCGATAAAGCCGTTGGCGCCGATGATGATCCAGTCGTGCAGGGATATGCCGTAAAGCAGCCAAAGGAAAGCGCCGAAACCCAAAGTGCCCAGCGTCAGGTAGGAAACCCGCGCGTGCCCCGGATTCCGCCAGCGTGCAATGGTTTGGGGAATAAACGAAGTGGACGTGAAAAAAGCGGCAATTAGGCCTACCAAGGACCAACCAGAGAGCATATCCGGATTTACCCCCAA
>JAAXVQ010000457.1 GCA_013335425.1 Candidatus Firestoneibacteriota bacterium
TGTGCACCACCCCGGAGTAGCGATCGTATCCGAAGTTGGCGTGCAGGAAGCGGTAACAGGCGCGCCAGTCGGTGGGGTTTTGCCGGTAGAAATCGCGCACGGCGCGCACCACCCGGGCGTACTCGCTCTCCGCAGGAATGACCGTCAGGCCGGCTTCCACCGCCAGATAGGTGTCCTGCGTCAGCAGATGCGTGCCGCCCTCGGGAGTGTTCAGGGCGCGCACCCACTTGGCCGTGTCGCGGAGCTGCGCCACGGGGCTCTCCTCGCGCAGGCGCCACCAGATGCGGTCGCGGCCCGCCACGAACCAGCTCTGGGCCAGCGGCGAGGAAAAGGCATAGAGCCCGCACGTCAGCCACGTGACCGTCAAGATGGCCAAGCGCCGCGCGCTGCGCATTCCAACCGATTTTAAATAGAACCACCGCTGAATATTCCCGCAACAACCGTTTTCACCCACCTGCCCGCTGGTTCCATGCAAAAAACTGTCATCTCTCCACGCTGGGCAAGGCGGAGGTGAGGGTTAGTCTTCTTCTTCCTTGATCTCTCCATGCAGAATCGCAGCTTCCTTGATCACGTTCTCCGCAATGCGTCCGGAAATAGGCTGGTAATGTGAAAACGCCATTTCATAGGAGGCGGTACCGGAAGTGATGGCTTTTAAATCCTTGGAATAATTCAATAAATCCGCTTGGGGCACATGCGCCTTGATTTCGCCGGTGCCCATGGAAAGAATGCGCCCGCGGCGGGAATTCAAATCGCTGGTAATGCCTCCCATATAGCTGTCGTCTGCAAAAATGGACACTTCCATCACCGGCTCCAGCAGGATGGGTGAGGCCTTGCCCATGGCGTCTTTGAAGGCCGTGCGCCCGGCGATTTTAAAGGACATTTCCGAAGAGTCCACGTCGTGGTAGGAGCCGTCCACCACCTTGACCAGCACGTCGATGACCGGGTAGCCGGCCAACACGCCGCGTTCCAACGCCTGCTTCACGCCTTTTTCAATACCCGGCAAATAGCCCTTGGGAATGACGCCCCCGACAATATGGTCTTCAAAGCGGTAGCCCTCGCCGCGGCTTACGGGGGCGATGTCCAAATACACATCGCCGTATTGCCCGTGTCCGCCGGTTTGCTTTTTATGCTTGTGATGCCCGGAAGCGGGTTTTTGGATGGTTTCCTTGTAGAGCACGCGGGGCAGGCCGCGCTCCACGTCTACATTGAATTTCTTTTTAAGCTTGGACAGGGCCATGTCGAGCTGCACGTCCCCCATGGCCGAGAGCAGGGACTGATGGGTCTCGGGCTCAAAGCGGAAGATTAACGTCGGGTCTTCTTCGCAGAGTTTTCCCAAGACCGTGCCCATTTTGCCTTCGTCGGCTTTTTTAACCGGAGCCACGGCAATGGAATAGACGGCCTGCGGTAAGCGCAGGGGCGGGTATTCTATGGGTTGAGCCAAATCTGCCAAAGTTTGGCTGGTATGGACGGAGTCCAACTTGGCCACGGCCAGGATGTCCCCGGCCACGCCCCGCGGGACTTCCACGGGCTTTTTGCCCTGCAGGGCATAAAGGTGCGAGAGTCGTTCCTTGCGGTTGAGGTTGACGTTGAGCACGTCCTGTTCCGAGCTCACGGTACCGGATTGGATGCGAAAGAAGGAAAACCGGCCCGCATATTGGTCGATCATGGTTTTAAAAATGAAGGCCGAGAAAGGAGCGTCGGCCTTGGGGTCGCGGGTTAGGGTTTTGTCCGGGAAACCGGGCTCGAAACCCACGGCCGTCACGCGTTCGCCGGCATGGGGCATGACCTCAATGATGAAATCCAGCAGGGCGGCGGCGCAGGCCGGGCGGTTGGCGCAGCCGCAGAGCACGGGAATGAACTTGCCCGACATCATGTCTTCGTTCAGCCCGCGGTCGATCTCCTCAGGGGTTAGGGGTTTGCCCTCTAGAAATTCCTCGGTCAGGGCATCGTCGCCTTCGGCCGCGTCCTCCACCAAGGTTTCCCGGGCGCTCTGCGCGGCCGAGGCCATGTCTGCGGGGATCTCCGTGACCGTGAAGGTCTTGGCCCCTACGGGGAAGAGCAGGGCCTTCATTTTCAGCAAATCCACCACGCCTTTGAAGTC
>JAAXVQ010000458.1 GCA_013335425.1 Candidatus Firestoneibacteriota bacterium
TGCCAATAAAGCTTGGGCCGGAATGGATGCGCGGCATCCCTATGACATGCAGTATTTATATTTGCTGCAAAAGACGGCGAATGACGCCGGCGCGCTGCTGGAACAAATGGGCTGGGAAAAGCCGGCGGCCCGCGAGTATTTCAGGACGGAATATTCCGCCCGCGGCAATAATCTGCGTTTTTGGGAGGGGCTGCCCTGGGCCTTGCTCAGCTGGCTGCCGGTTGGGTTGAGTTCTTGGCTGCAACCGCAGGGGAATGCCGGGCTGCCGCAATCATTTATGATCTTGGCCATGTTTTTAACGGCCCGTACCTTGTTCCTTGGGGCCGCGGAATGGCTGATCAAAGGCCGCCGTTTGGGCGTTGGGGAACATGGGCTGATTTATTGGGACCATGGGAAATTAGGGTTTAATCTTGCGCCAAATCCCGAGTTCACGACCTGGCGGCGCGGGTTGGCCTACCTCGGTTACATTCCTTTTCTGTCCGTGGCCATGCTGGCTCTGTTTCATGAGGCGATGCATCAGTGGACGGAAAATGAAAACCTGATCTACCTGGCAGAAGCCGTGCTTTTTGGTGGTGTAGTTATGGCTCTGCCGAACCTGTTGTGGTTGCCGGTGTTTATCGGAATGTCTCTGTTGGCATTTGTTCCCTCGGTCGTCACCCGGGTTCGGGGCTACCTGGCAGGACGAGCTGTTAAGGAAACCATTTCGGCCGCAATGCCGGAATCTTTGGAAACGCAAAGTGATGCGCTTCAAGAAGCCGCCCGAGTGTCGGACTTCGGGATATTTTTTGGTCGGGAATTTGTCGGCCGACTGCAACAATATTTCGGCAACCCTTCTGTCTCAGGGCGAACAGAACGGGCTTTGCTTAAAGACTCAATATTTTTAGGCGAGGATGCCAAACGGATTTTAAGTGATTTGTTTCGATTCCGAAAAGCCAAAAATGTTTCCGGCCAACTCAAAGCTTGGGATGCCCTCAACCGGTTGTTGGTGCGCAACGGGGCATTTATGTACGCCCGTGTTGAGAACGCCGAAGCATCTGCCCGAATTCTGCCCTACGCATTTGAGATTGTGGAAACGCAAAACCTAGTGGGCGTTAAATATGTCGTCCTGCAGGGATTGCCGGGGCAAGATACGGCCTTGGCACCCCGCGCTTTTCCGGTACGCCCCCGTTTGGCCGTCGTCTCCCGGGACCATATACGGACAATGGCATTACGGGTTGTTTTTCCCATCATGGGGGAAAATAGTCCGGATTATTTGGATGAAAAGCTCTTTGGGAAATCAGGTGAAGCGGCGCGGGCCATTATCCGGTATACATTAAGCGGTTACCTCGGTGAGACATCGATGCTTTATGCGGTATATTTAGGTCAAGGGTTGGCCCAACGTGAGCGTTTGTTGGATGCCATCTTAAACGGCTTGAAGGATAAGGCGGACCAAGCAAAAGTAAGAAATTGGGCTGAGTCTTTGCCTTTGATTTTAAATGCAGGAGAATTGGAACGTTTTCGAAACTTGACTATTCAATCTAAAGTTCCGTTTTCGGAAGAGCTGGTCGCCTTTAACCGGGAAATTTCCCGGCAGGGTGCGGCTTATGAAGATGTGCTGGACAAAGTCGCGATTCTATTAACCGACTTTGAAAAACGGCGATTGATTCAGCAGGCCATGGGGTCGGATTTGGCTGATGCCATTGAACTGAGCCTGCCTGAGTCGGAATATCCGTTGTTTGATTTAGCGAGTTTGTTGCTCAAGGCAGCCTGGGAGCCAAATGAGAACGGGACAACCATCATTCGGGAAGGTTCCAATTACCTGGCTTTGTTGATCTCGTTGCTGGGCATAGGGGAGAGACCGTCTGTCAGTGAGTACCGGAAGCGCAACCTGCCGAATCATTTTGATGTACCTGGCGCCTTGCTTTATCTGGGTCAAATTGAGCGAATGCACCCCGAGCAGTTGAGGGAGGCACGGCGGGAAGCTCATGTAATGCTTCGGAATGAAAGACGATATCATGCAAATCCCTCCGGAGAGCGCAGTGGCTTTTTTGACCCTACCGAGGTGGGCTTGGATGAAAATAGGGATTTTTCACCCGAAAATCTTGGAGAACGGATATCG
>JAAXVQ010000459.1 GCA_013335425.1 Candidatus Firestoneibacteriota bacterium
CGGAGTATTTTATTTGGGGCGTTGTAGGGGCCGTGGCCGTGCAACTTCGCAGCGCGTACACCTTGATGATCGCTCTGTCCGGAGTAAGCATGGCTGTGATCTTTTCCCGGGACCTCATTCGGCACGCTCGGGCTACAGGGAATTTCCGGACCATCTTCGGCTTGGCCGCAGGTCATGCTTGGCGCCTATTGCTTTTTGCGGTCGGGATCCTCTTGGTGGAAGTGCCTCAGGTCATAATTTTTCGGGAGGCGGGTTTCCACTGGAAACTGTTTCCTTTTGACAGCCAGAATGGGCTTTTTTTAAGAAGCGCCCTGGGCAATATCCTGCTCGTCAATCTTTACCCGTACACGGTGGTGGATCAGCTGGGCTTGAAACTCGTTCAGGTTCATTTCGGCTTGCCCAGCAGCCTGGACGGATTTGCGGTTCTCGATGCGGTTCGCCTTAAGAATTTCGGAGATTTGATGGAATTGTGGCGGCAGCATCCGGTTTTTTTTCTGTGGCATTATCCCAAACGTTTTTTTGACGGCCTGGATGTCCGTTTTTCAAACCCTTATCCCATCCATCGGGGGGATTTGAGATATTTGGAAGTATTTGCCGTTATGTTCACGAACTATACGATGCTGTTTGTGGGCGCTTGGTCGGCTTTCAATTCCTGGAGAAAAAAAATATTCAGCCGCCATGAAGTGATGTTTTTAGCTCTGATTTTCGTATTCGTCGCGGTTCAGGTGCTCTTGCATGTGGAATGGCGTTATTTTATTCCGGGCCATTTTATTTTTTATTATCTGTTGGTTTTCCATGCACCGCATTTATGGAGGCGGTTTACCAAAACCCAGGTGGCGGCGGTCCTGATTTCCTACTTGGCCTTTTTGCTTTTGTGCATTATTCTCGGCACGGATGTGACCTTGAAACTCCGAGAAATGGAGCCTTTTCGGTATGTGTTGGGCTGCTGGTAATTTTGTCTGTGCGGCCTTGCTTGACCGAGGCTTGGACTCAAACCTGCCTGCGGGGTTTGCCGCGTCTCGGGTTGCATAAAAGGTGGGTGACATGACCCGATTTCCTAAAAAGAAAAATCCGGGAATCAGCCTCTGGTTTCGCCCCAATACCCTGCGCCGGCTGTCGGCGAAATTGGCGGTAAGGTATTGGGCGCATCCGAGGAGATTTTTTTCACATTTGGCCGCTCTGGGCTTGTTCAATTTTCTCAGGCTGCTGCGGCAGAGGGAGTTTGCCTGGTTGGAAGATTGGTTCGGCGTGACTTTTTCCGGAGGTGTGAGGAATAGCCCTCACCCTTACGTCAGCTTGCCTGTCAAAGCCAGAATCGCTTTGGTTGTAAAAGTCACGCCTCTGACACGACCGCTGCTTGACCGCACGTTGAAAAGTTTGCAAGCGCAAACCAGGGACGCGTGGCACGCTTTCATCCTTGATGACCTGGAGCGGTCTGGGGGAGGGTTTCCAGAGTGGGATCATCGTTTTCAGCCGCGTGGCATTGCGGCCTCGCCGGTTCTCGATGTGTTAACCGAGGAAAAATGGGATTATTTAGGCTTTCTGGAAGCCGGAGATATTTTGGCCCCTTCCGCCTTGGAGCAGATGCTGGCCCCGACGCGGGAGTCGGAGGCACCCGATTTGATCTATTCGGATGACGAGATTCCCGGGCGTCATCCTTATCAAAGGCGTTTTCATAAGCCCGATTGGTCCCCGGAACTCCTCGTCAGCTTTAATTATATCGGTGATTTTTTCTTAGTGCATCCCAAGCATCTTAAGCCCTGGTCGGTTAAACGGGCCTGGACCCCTTTTGACTTATATCAAATTCTGTTGGGGGTTTTGGATAAAAATATCCGGGTGCGTCATGTCCCGGAGGTGTTGTTTTTCCATGCCGTCCGCCGCCCCGCCGCGGTTCTTACAAAATCAGAAATTCCTAAGAGCAACTTGCGGCACAACCTTGCAAAAGTGAAGCGGGGATCGTCTTTCGGTGAAAATAAAGCGGATCATCCGGCGGTTAAAGGGAAACCCAAAGTCAGCATCCTTTTATTGACGGCGCTTAGAAAACCGGTTTTGCTGCACAGGTGCCTCCGGTCTCTGATGGAACGGACTACCTATGCG
>JAAXVQ010000102.1 GCA_013335425.1 Candidatus Firestoneibacteriota bacterium
CCGGTTGTGGTATTTGGAGGACAATTGCGATGCGCTGGGCTCGACCTACGGCGGGCGTTTGACCGGGACCTTTGGGGATATCGCCACCTGCAGTTTTTACCCGGCCCATCATATGACCATGGGGGAAGGGGGGGCGCTTTTAACCGACAACGCCCTCCTGCGCCGGATTATTCTTTCTTTCCGCGATTGGGGACGGGATTGCTGGTGCGATCCCGGGCACGACGACACCTGCCGGAACCGTTTCGGCTGGAAACTGGGAGACCTGCCGTTCGGGTATGACCATAAATACATTTATTCGCACATCGGGTATAACCTCAAGGTCACGGACATGCAGGCGGCCATCGGCGTTTCCCAGATGAAAAAATTGCCCGGCTTTATCCGGGCCAGGCGGAAAAATTTCGCGGCTCTGGAAAAAATTTTCGCCCCCTACCGGGAACAATTGCTGCGTCCGGGCGCCACGGCCAAGAGCGCACCGAGCTGGTTCGGGTTTCCCGTGCTGGTGCGCGACCAGGCCGCCTTCACGCGCGCCGAGATCGTGCAGCACTTGGAAGATCACCGCATCGCGACCCGCATGCTTTTCGGCGGCAATTTGGTCAAGCAGCCGGCTTACGCGGACTCCCGCTACCGGGTGGCGGGCTCGTTGGAAAACACGGACAAGGTCATGAATCAGCTTTTTTGGATCGGAGTCTATCCCGGCATTACGGCCGAAAAATTGAAGTATGTCGGGAAGGTCTTGAGGGCCTTCATGGAGAAACACCCGGCGGTTTAAGCCGTAAGGGAGCGGGCATGAAAAAGAAATTAATCACCATCACCACGGCCGTTTATAACGAAGAGCTCATGGTGCGCGAGGTCTACGAGGTCATTAAAAGGACCTTGGCCCCTTTCGCCGCGCGGTACAACTATGAGCACATCTTCATGGACAATTGCAGCACGGACGGCACCCTGGCGATTTTGAAGCAAATCGCGGCCAAGGACAAGCGCGTCAAGATCATCACCTATTCCAAAAATTTTGGGCCCGTGAAGACCGAATTGATGGGTTATGAGTATTCTTCAGGGGATGCGGTCATCACGTTCGACGCCAACCTGAAAGACCCGGAGGATTTGATCCCCACCTTCATTCAAAAATGGGAAGAAGGCTACGAGGTGGTCTACGGCGTCCGGCCGCAGACCCAGGACAACCCGCTGATGTTTTTCATGCGCCGGTTGTTTTACCGGATTACCGCTTGGTTGGCCGATGAGGCTTTGCCGGAAAATGTTGGGGGGTTTCGTTTGCTCGACCGCAAGGTGGTGGCGGAGCTTTTAAAAATAGACGATTTTAAGCCCTATGTACGGGGCTTGATTGTTTCCATTGGATATAAACAGGTTGGAATTGTTTATGCCCGCCGTGCCCGCAAACGCGGGGTTTCCAAGAGCCATTTGAGTTATTTGATCGATTACGCCATTAATGCGTTTATCAGTTATTCCATTATGCCCATCCGCATCTGTACTTATGCGGGTGTTTCGCTGGCCGTGTTGAGTTTCTTGTTGGCGGTCGCTTATATTGTGGTAAAATTATTTTTTTGGAAATTTCAAGCCCCCGGCATTGCCAGCGTGGTGGTCCTGGTTTGCTTTTTTTCAGGGATTCAGCTTTTCTTTCTGGGGATCATCGGCGAATACGTAGGCGCCATTCATTCCCAAGTCCGAAAGAAGCCGTTTGTGGTGGTAAGGGAAAAGATCAATTTGTAATCAGGACCTAAAAGCCTGAAGTGATCAACCCCAACGAGTAAGAAGGTGACGGCATTTGAAACGCTCTGTTAAGCACCTCGTTGATTTAATCGTAGTGTTGACCCAAAAAGACTTGAAAGTCCGCTATAAAAGCAGCTTTTTAGGTTATTTTTGGTCTGTTGCCAATCCGTTGGCTTATGCCTTTGTATTTTATATTGCGTTCAAGATCGTTATGAAAATTCAAATGGAAAATTATGCGCTCTTTTTGATCGCCGGGCTGTTTCCCTGGCAATGGTTTTCGAATTCAGTTAATGTGAATATCTTTTGCTTCCTGAACAATGCGTCGATCATCAAGAAGGTCAATTTTCCCAAGAGCATCATCCCGTTTACCTTGGTGCTCCAGGATTTGATCCATTTTCTGGCCGCCGTGCCGGTGATTGTTTTGTTCATGGCTATTTATCATAAAAGCCCCTCTTGGAATTGGATTTACGGCATACCCATTTTATTGGTCATTCAATTGATTCTGACCTACGGCCTGGCTCTATTTGTTTCCACCATCAATTTGTTCTTCCGGGATCTGGAACGCTTGACTGCTTTGGGCGTGACTTTGTTGTTTTATTTTACCCCGGTGTTTTATTCGGAAACCATGATTCCCGCAAAATATCATTATTTCATCCAAATCAATCCGCTCTCAACCCTGATCATCAGTTGGCGAAATCTTTTTTTAAACGGGCAAATCAATTGGATGTACATAGCCGCCAGCTTCGTATCCGGGCTGGTTTTCTTGGCCGGCGGTTATTGGGTTTATTCAAAACTTTCTTGGAAATTCGCGGAGGTGCTGTGAGTATACCCGCGGTTGTTTTTAATCAAGTGGGAAAAAGTTATCCGCAATACCACCATATCACCGGCGGCATAAAAAATTTCGTATTCCATTTGCCGTCCGTATTACGCGCCGTTCGCGATTCGCGTTATGTGGCTTTGCAGGATATTAATTTCAGCGTGAAACAAGGCGAATGCCTGGGATTGATTGGACGCAACGGGGCCGGCAAGAGTACTTCTTTGGGATTAATCGCCGGCGTACTCAAACCCACAGTGGGGCAAGTCACTGTCAGCCTCCGGGTCTCGCCTCTGCTGGAATTGGGGGCGGGATTTAATCCGGACTTAACCGGCCGGGAAAACATTTTTTTAAACGGTGTGCTTCTCGGAATGACCCGGTTGGAAGTTGCACGAAAAGTGGACGAAATCATCGCCTTTGCCGATTTGGGCGATTTTATTGAACAACCCATCCGAGTTTATTCGTCAGGCATGGTGGCAAGACTCGGATTCTCCGTGGTTTCGGGTTTGGATCCGGAATTGCTCCTGATTGACGAAATTTTGGCCGTGGGGGACATGCGTTTTCAAGAAAAATGCATGGCCAAAATGATGGGCTTCAAGCAGCAGGGAGTCACCATGATTTTGGTTTCCCACTCTATGGGCGATATCTTGAAAATTTGCGATCGGGTCATTTGGATAGAAAATCATTTGGTGAAAATGGTTGGCGAGCCACGCCAGGTGGTCGAGAGCTATTTGGCCAACGTTTGACCGCGTCCCAGCCCTTTTTCAAGGTTTCTTTTCAGGCTGCTAAAATTGCACACAGGATAATACCAATGGCTTATAATGTCGTTTTTCTATCCACCACTCCGCTGGCGGGAGCGCCGTGGGAAAACATGAAATGCATTAATAAATATTCTTCTGATTTTCATGTCCGCTGGCTGGCCAACGAAAACAGCTATGCGGATGGAAGGGTTTTTCCCAAGGATTTGATTTGGAACCAAGACCGGGAAGACGCTCAGCGGGTGTTGCGGCAAGCGGACATCATTCATATCCAAAACGAAGTGAACCCCGAGTGGATGCCGTTTATAAAAAACAAAAGAATTCTGGTACAATATCATTCCTGCCCGGTTCGTCAGGACGTGGTGACGGAACTCACCCGTTGGAGCCGACATCAATATACCCTCATGCAACCCATGCAGCTAAGGCAGTATGGTTTGCGTGGTTTGCCCAACTTGTTGGACCCCGATGAATATACGCCGCAACCCGCACTCCGCCCCCAGCCGCGGATTGCTTTTGCGCCCACCAACGCCTGGAAAGCCGGGGAGGTGGGTTCCAAGGCCTCCCGGGAGGTTGCGGAAATTCTCGGAGGGTTCCAAGACCGGGCGGAGGTGGACGTTTTCGGGCATTTGCCGTATACCGAAAATCTAGACAGAAAAAGAAATGCAGATATCCTGATTGATGATGTGGTGAATGACACCTTTCATAAAACCACCCTGGAAGGCTGCTGTTACGGATTGGCCGTTCTGACCAGCGCTCCGCCCGGCGGGTGGCTGCAAACCAACTTGGAGCATTTGGCATTATATCTGAGAATGTTGTTGCGGGAGCCGGAGTACCTCCGGGACATGCAGGCACGCAGCCGGGAATGGATAATGAGGTCATGGCACCCCCGGGACATGGTTCAATATTATGTCGAGGCTTATGAAAAATTGCTTAAGGGAAAGAGTAAACCTGCTGCCTCGAAAAACACGACGGGAACGGGTCTTTTGGAAAGCCCCGAATCGCCGGCGTCGCATGGGTTGGGCAGGTTGTTGCCGTTTCTACCCGGTTGGCGAAAGTTTAAGTACCGACAGCTGGCCCACCTGTTGAAAAATTGGCCGACCGATCAACCGGCGTTGCCTATGGATTATTGGATTGATGAATGGGTGGAGTTGGAAACCGGTTTTAAGATAAGCGGCTGGGCCTTTATGCTTGGGGAGGCCATGCAGGCCGCTCAAATTCATGTGTTTTTAAAAAGTGAAGACGGCTTATACCGGATCGTGGAAACAACCACCCTGGCCCGACCGGATGTGGGCCGGAAGTTTAATGCGCCTCATTTGGCGAACTCCGGGTTTGCCGCCTTTATCGAGTCACACAAGTTCAAGGCGGGCATTTGCGAGGTGGGCATTTTGATAACGGCCAACCGCAAACATGCCAAGATCATTTTGGATAAAAAAATATTAGGATGAAAAGCATGACGAATTATTTAAGAAAAAGAGGCCGGGCCAATGGAACCTGTCACCGTATTGATGCCTTTTTACAACCAGGAAAATTTCGTGGCGGAAGCCATTGGGAGCATTCTTAACCAAACTTACCCGGTATTCCAGTTCATTATTTATGACGACGGCTCAACCGACACGTCTCTTCGGAGAGTTCAACCCTTTCGCAGGGACCCTCGGGTCGTTGTGCTTGCAGGCAAACAAAATCGCGGTGAAGCGTATGCCCGGAATCGCTTGCTTGATGTCTGCCAAACAAAATTCGCCTGCTGGCAGGACAGCGACGATTTATCGAACCGTTTTCGGTTGGAATATCAAATGAAACTGGCGGGTCACAAGAAAATGGTCTTTAGCCGTTGGGAACGGTTTAATACGGGGACCATGCCGCCGGTGGAGAAAATTCCGGAAATACATGGGCTGTTCCAGACTTGTTTTCCCAGCGCTCTATTTGCCGTAGACAAAGCTTGCCGATTTGATGATACCATTACCTTGGAGGCGAAAATCGGGGTCGATCTGGAATGGGCGGAACGTATGCAGCGCTCATTTGAGTACTCAAACGCAACCACACCCGAATGCTTGTACTTTTACAGAAATCACGATGCGCGCATGAGCATGGTTAAGAAAAAAATATTGGCGGAAATTTCGCCGGAAATCATAAGGACGCTAAATTATGGAGCGCTGGTAAACAGAATTCGGCCGGACGTTGAAAACCAAAGCATAACCTTGAACTTGCCGCCGGTGGGACGTAATTTGGATTTTTGGTTGGACGAATTCATGGACGGCGTCAGCCGGGTTGGCGTGAAAGGATGGGTGCGTTTATTAGAAGCGGATATGCTCAACGCTGAGGTATACTTGGCTTGGGTACCCCTTGCCGGAAGCGGCAAGGTTCTTTGCTTTGAGACCACGGCCAACCTGCGTCCGGATGTAAGCGCACATTTTGTGAAATGGGATTTGAACAATTCCGGCTTTTCGGCAAACATTAATAAGACTGATCTGCCCCGGGGAACCTTTCAGCTGGGTTTGGTGGTTAAAAAAGAAGGGAAAATTGATTGGCAGTTAACCGGCAAACAAATTGAGATCCTCGAATAATTTCATTCCCACGCCCGGGTGCGCGGAATTCAGGAGCATGCTTTGAAGATCTTGTTTTGGATTGAACCTGTGATTGAGATGGAACGGCCTTTTGGGAAACAGGGCTGGGCGGATTATTTTTCATATAAACTCATCCGCGCCCTCCAAAATTCGGTTCGGGCGCATGAGGTGGAATGTTATTTTGCCATCAATGAGGCCATTCATCAGGTTTTTGAAGAGCTTCCGAAGATTCCGCGGATCGTTTTTACACAAAATGAATTGCTCAAGCCGTTTAAAGATTATTTGGAAGCCGGTATAGCCTGGTTTAACGGCACTTACACGACTGCGCAGTTGACCTATTACCAAAATTTGGTTCGGGAAAAATTAGGCGGCGTGGTGCCGGATGTCATCATTACTTTTTCCCCGGCACCGTTTTTGCAAACCGCGTTTCCCCGGGCTTGCCTGCTCTATCATGAATACAGCTTGTTTTCACGTGCGCCTTTTCCGGAAACTTGGTATTTTGATCCCGTGGGCATGAACGGCAGCGCCTATATGACCAAATATCATGATGCCATTTTTAGCCGGTTGGTATTGACGCCGGTGCAAGAACGGCGCGTCGATGAGTTTAAACGGCAATGCCGGGAATTGCTGACGGCCAAAGATCCGTTTCGGGAAGTCATGGCCGCGCATCAATCCCGTTTCAAACAAATGGCCCTCTTGCCATTAATGGTCAGCGGGACCTATACATTTGACGCTTATTTTCCTTATAAAAATCAATTTCAGTTTTTAACCGACATTCTGGATAAGCTGCCCGGCGCAATTGGCCTGGTGGTGACGACGCATCCGGATTATGATATTTTAGACGATTATAAATTAACCTATTTGCGCAGGAAGTACCCCAATTTCATTTATGAACCGTCGTTTTCCGAGTATTACGCTTCTTCTCAATTTTTAATACGATATGTGGACATCGTGATTAACGCCACCTCCACCATAGGTTTGCATACCCTGGTCTGGGATAAAAAATTGATTTGCCTGACACCCCGCTACTTCGGATTTTTAGGCGATGCGGCGACTGTCGAAGATTTGCCTGCGGTTTTGGAGCAACCGCTCCGGGACCGGCGAAAATATTT
>JAAXVQ010000103.1 GCA_013335425.1 Candidatus Firestoneibacteriota bacterium
CTCAGATCAAGAAACGGAAATGTCCGGGTTGATTACCCGTCCCCGGGAAGGGGATTCCTTTCAAAAGCTCGCCGAAGCGATGGGGGAGGGTGTGCTCTGGCTCCGCGGTTCGTCCCTGCGTTGGGCTAATCCGGCGGCGGAAATGATTTTTGGTCTTGGCCCGGCAGAGTTAACCGGGCGGCAGTTGTCCGAACTGCTGGGGTTGAGTACCGCCGAGCATTTACAGAGCCGGCTGCAGAGCTTATCCTCCGGGCAAACCACCCTGCCGTTATCGGAGGTGAGCTTTCCCCGCGCCGAAGGCGAACCCGGCACGATTGAATTAAGCGCGGCTCGTTTGAGCGGGTGTACGGATGAGTGGGTCCTGGTGTTTCGCGACATCCATGAGCGCCGCAAGGCGGCCGAAGAACACAAAGCCATGGAACTGCGGGTTCAGCAAGCCCAGAAACTTGAAAGTCTGGGTGTCTTAGCCGGCGGCATCGCTCATGATTTCAACAATCTGCTGATGACGATCTTGGGCAACTCCAGTTTGGCCTTGCTGGACTTGCCCTCCTCGGCCGCGGCCCGTAAAAGTATCGAACAGATCGAGACCGCGGCCATTCGGGCAGCCGGGTTGGCCAACCAACTGCTGACTTACTCAGGCAAAAACCGGTTTATCCTCCAAAGCGTGCGGATTTCCCAACTGGTGGAGGAAATGGTGCAGTTGCTGCAAGTGTCCATTTCCAAAAAGGTGGTGCTGCAGTATCGCCTGGAACAGGACCTGCCGCCGGCCGAGCTGGAGCCCACGCAGATTCGCCAGGTGATTATGAATCTGGTCACCAATGCTTCGGAAGCCATCGGCGAGCACGAAGGGCTGATTATCGTAAAAACCGGGACTATGGAAGCGGACCGGGATTTTCTGGACAGTTGTTACCTGGGAGACCAACTTCTGCCCGGGCCTTATATTTTCTTGGAAGTTTCGGACAACGGTTGCGGCCTGGATCCGGAAACGCAGGCGAAAATTTTCGATCCTTTTTTCACGACCAAATTTGCCGGACGGGGATTGGGTTTGGCTGCGGTCTTGGGCATCATGCGTTCCCACCGCGGCGCCGTTCAGGTCGCCAGTCTGCCGGGGCAGCCCACCCGGTTTAAAATATTTCTCCCGCCTTCCCGGGACACGTCCGCAGTCGGCATTGAACCCGCCCGCTCGGGCGGGTTGGTCAATTGGCGCGGGCAGGGCCTGGTGCTGGTGGTGGACGATGAAGAAGGCGTGCGCAAAGTCGTGAAAATGATTTTGGAAGAGTACGGCTTCAGCATTCTCACGGCGGACGACGGCTGGGAGGCTCTGGAGATTTTTAAGGCGCATACGGCTGAAATTACAGCCGTGATCCTGGACCTAACCATGCCGCACCTCGATGGGTTGAAAACTTTCCAGGAGTTGCGCCGGTTACGTCCGGACGTGAAGGTGATTCTCACCAGCGGCTACAGTGAGGAAGAAGCCGTGAGTCGGTTTGTGGGCGCCGGTTTGGCCGGTTTTATTCAGAAACCCTTCAATGCCGTCGGTTTGCTGGAAAAAATGCGCCAAATTCTAGAAACGGCTACGTGAGGAACGGTTGGAAACCGTTCTCTAAAAATATGGTCTAATAATAAAAAACGGTTGGGGGATGTATGCGCGAAAGGCACAAGTGGATACCTTGGAGTCTAAGCAGCGCCGGGGTGATTTTGGTTCTGGCCTTGGGATTTAAGTTCGGACCCCTTGAACGCTTGGAATGGCAGGGCGTGGATGCCCTGCAGCGCCGGCAGTCAGAATATGAACCCCCGTGTTCGGACTTGCGGTTTGTGGTTTTAGATCAGACCAGCCTGGATGCCGGGGAGGCCAATTGGGGCTTTTCCTGGCCTTGGCCGCGGGAAGCTTACGCCCGCGTGCTGGATTTTTTGCAGCGCGGCGGCGCCCGCTGCGTTTTGCTGGATTTTACCTTTACGGAGCCCTCGGGTTTTGGTCCGGGGGACGATGAGTTGCTGGTGGCTGCGGTGAAAAACAACGGCCGTGTTTTCTTGCCCTTGGTGGGCAAAGCGCAAGGGGCGCAAAAAGCGGCGGCGGAGTTTTTTCAAGCGCGTCCGGATCTCCTGTTGCCCCTGTCGGCTGATCCGACCGGGTCTCAGGCGCCTTTGCAGGGCCTAAGCTTGCCCCGGGCCGCCTTGTTTCAGGTTGCCGCAGGGTTGGGTAATGTGGCTTTTCAAGCCGACCCTGACGGCATTTGCCGTCGTATTCGTCCGATCTGGAACGTAGCCGGGCATGGGATCCCCAATTTTGGTTTGGCTCCGTTGTTGGCGCACGCGGCCGCTCAACCCGGCCTGCTCTCCGAAGGACAAACCTTGACCATCGGCGGCCAAACCCTGCCCTTGGACGTGGACGGGCAAATGTTGCTGCGCTTCCCGGGGATTTGGTCCGCTTATCCGAAAAACCATTTAAGCGACATTGTGGCGGCCGAGGCGGCTTTGCAGGAAGGGCGGGTTCCGGAGATTAATCCGGAAATTTTCAGGGACAAGGTGGTCGTGATCGGTTCCACCGCCGAATCGTTGCTGGATTTGCGCAAGACACCGCTCTCCTCGGAAACCCCGGGATTTTTTATCATGGCCTCGGTTTGGGCCGCTGCTGCGCACGGGCTGGTTTATGATGATCGCGGACGCGTTCAAATATTCTGGCTGATGCTGGTGCTTATGGCCTCTCTGGGGTCTTGGTTCGGCGGTTGGCGTTTGGGATTTGGTTTGGCCGCCACCTTGGCCTGCGGACTCCTCGGCACCGCCTTGGGGATCTGGTTTTTTTGGGTTCATCATGTGCTGGTGTTTTTACTTACACCGCTTATGGCCTTGGGTCTGGGGTTTGGTTTGCGGATGGGCTGGAGTTACCGGCAGGCGCAAAAACAAAAGCAATTCATTCAAGGCGCTTTTTCCCAGATCCTCTCTCCGGCGATATTGGAAAAGTTGATTCAAGAGCCCGGTCGGTTGACCACCGGCGGCGAACAAACGGAATTGACCGTGTATTTTTCCGATTTGGCCGGGTTCACGCAGTTTTCGGAAAAATTGCCTCCCAAGGAATTGGTCCGTATACTGAATTTATACCTCACAGAAATGATCGCCACCATTGTCGATGAAGGCGAAGGCTATGTGGACAAATTCATCGGAGACGCGGTCATGGCGTTTTGGGGAGCTCCCGTGCCCGAGAGCGCGCACGCCTACCGAGCTTGTCTGGCGGCCTTGCGCAACCAGCATAAGCTTAAAAAGCTGCAACCGGAATTGACCCGCCTGGGGCTCAACCAGGAGCTGAAAATGCGTATCGGCCTGCATACCGGTCCTGCGGTGGTCGGCATGATGGGGTCGCAAAGAAAACTGAACTATACGATCATCGGCGACACGGTCAATTTGGCCTCCCGGCTGGAGGGCGTGAACAAATTTTACGACACTTCGATTCTCATCAGTCAGGAAACGCATGCCGCTTTGGGCGGGCGTTTGGTTACGCGCGAAATTGATCTTATCCGGGTGAAGGGCAAACAGGCGCCCACGCGCATCTATGAGTTGCTGGCCGAACCCGGTGAACTGACCGGCGTCCAGCGCGAACATTATGCGCATTATCAGGCAGGCATGGAACTCTACTGGAAAAAAGAGTTTGCCAAGGCCCGGACCTGCTTTGCCAGGGCATGCAAGGCTGATCCCACGGACTATCCGGCGCAATTATATATGAAACGTTGTGAAAATTATCGGAACCGGCCCCCGGGCCCCCATTGGGACGGGGTAACGGTTTTGAAATCCAAATGAGGTGAAGTTTATGAAGCGGTTGAGTTTATGCTGCGTCTGCCTGTTGCTGTCTTTGACGGCCGCGGCGGAAGTGCGTTATGTGCAGGTGGAAAAAGCCCGCTTGCTGAAGCGGGCCTCCAATTTCAGCACCTTGCTGGCCTTGTTGCCCTACCGGACGCCGGTGGAAGTGCTCGGCAAGCAAGGGGCGTTTTTCAGCGTGCAAACCAGGCAGGGCAAGGGCTATCTGCCCGAAGCTTCGCTCAACGTCGTGCGGCCGAGAATCACGTCCCAATCATCCGCCGGTGAGGTTACTTCGGATGAAGCCACCACAGCCACCAAAGGTTTCAGCGCCCAGGTGGAGTCCGAATACCGCCAAAAAAACCCGGATTTGCCGTATGCGGTTTTGGACCGGCTCGAAACTCAAACCCGCTGTCCCAACCCGCAAACCGTTTACGCGACGTTTCGAAAACAGGGGAAACTGGGAGAGTTTCAAACCGGAGGTGAGCGGCCGTGAAAACTTCCTCCCGGTTTTTGTTGAGCTTGGCGAGTCTGAGTTTGCTGGCCGGCGGGTGTGCGACCCTGGGTCAAGCGGTTAAAGTCGGCGGTCAGTTGTCCGGGTACCATGAGCTGGAAGACATGGGCGGCAGCATGGAAAAAGCTTCCCGGGATTTCACGGAGGAAGAAAAATACTACATCGGGCGCACGGTGGCGGCTACGCTCTTGGCCGATACGCCCTGGAAGAGCGCGGCGCGTTTGACGACCTATGTCAACGGCGTGGGCAGCACCCTGGCCCTGGCGTCTTCACGCCCGGAGATGTATCGCGGGTATCATTTCGCGGTGTTGACAGGCAAAGACGGCAATGCGTTTGCCTGTCCGGGGGGGTTCATTTTTGTTTCTGCCGGCTTGCTGGACATCTGCCGGTCCGAAGACGAATTGGCGGCGGCCATGGCGCATGAAATCGCCCATATGGTTTTGGAACATCCCGTGCAGGCCATCCAGGCGAGCCATCAGCGCGAGGCGGCGGCCTCCCTGGTGAAGTTCGGTTTGCGCAAGGCCGGGGAGTCGCAAGGCGAGTTGCAGCAACTCACCGGTGTGTTTGACAATGTGGTCAAGGACGTGGTCAAGGCCGTGGCTCAGGGGTATTCCCGGGACAAGGAACAGGAAGCCGATCTTTTGGCTTTGGATATCCTGATCCAAGCCGGGTACCATCCCCAGGCGCTGGCGGACCTGCTGGGGCGCATGGCAGGGCATTCCGGCTATCACGGCGACCCGAAGGACCGCGCCCGGAAGGTTTCCGAAGCCTTGGCTTCCCGCAACACCCCGGCGCTGTGGTCGGAACGAGAGAAGCGCTTTAAGCAAATTTCCGGCCATATATAGGCAACCGACGCCGAGGATCCCGTAATTTATTAAAAAACCCGACTTTGGAAAATTAAAACAAAAGTAAGCTTGTCACCTCGAGCATAGCGAGAGGTCTTCTAAAAAGCTTTAAAATAAAGGCTCGTAAAGCTTTCTCACTTCGTTCGAAATGACACAAAACTTGAAAAATGTGATTTTGCCAAAGTCGAGTAAAAAATCTGATTTTATTATTGACATGACTCCTTGATTATATTAATATCCCTTTTCCTTATATCCTCGATTTTTATGGTCATTACAGCCTAATTTTCCCTACACGACCTTAGGGCCAGGAGGAGATTGCATGCCCAAAACGTTCTTCGATCCACGCAACCGCCGTAGCTACAACAAGCTTCAAGAAATTATGGATATTCCGAACTTGATGGAGATTCAAAAGAAGTCCTACAATGATTTCATTCAAAAGGACATCTTGCCGGAAAATCGGAAAAACCAAGGTTTACAGGCGGTTTTTCAGAGTGTGTTTCCCATCTACGACTTCAACAACAACTCCAGCCTGGAGTTCGCGGGGTTTTCCTTCGGGGAACCCAAGTACTCGGTGGACGAGTGCCGCGAAAGGGACATGAGCTTCTCGGCGCCGCTGAAGGTGACGCTGCGTCTCGTGGTCCGCGAGACCGATCCGGAGACCAAGGTCAAGCGCATCAAGGACATTAAGGAACAGGAAGTTTTTTTCTGCGAACTCCCCCTGATGACCAGCAAAGGCACCTTCATTATCAATGGGGCCGAGCGCGTCATTGTTTCGCAGTTGCACCGCTCTCCCGGTGTTTCCTTCGACGAAGACGAAACCAAGGGACAGACCCTGGGACGCCGCTACCTGGTGGCGCGTATTATTCCTTACTGGGGTTCCTGGTTGGAGTTTGAATACGATGCCAACAACGTGGTGTTCATCCGCATTGACCGCAAGCGTAAGATTTTGGCCACCACGCTGCTCAAGGCCATCGGCATTTCCACCCAGCAGAAAATTTTGAGCATGTTCTATGAGACCGAGACCATTCCCGTCAACGATCAGGCCGTAGACCGGGTTTTGATGGACGATGTGGTCGATGCGGGTACCGGAGAAGTCCTCGCCGAGTGCAATACCCTGCTGACCGAAGATCATGTTAAGAAAATCAAGGCCGCGAAAATCAACAAAGTGCCGGTCGCCGTTCCCGGCGGGGACGAGTTGCTCTCGGTTCACTATACCTTGGCTAAGGACAACACCCGTTCCAAAAACGAGGCCATGATTGAAATTTACCGGAAAATGCGTCCGGGCGATCCGCCCACCGTGGAAAGCGCGGCCGCGTTGCTGGAGGGCCTGTTTTTCAACCCCAAACGTTATAATCTCTCCAAAGTGGGGCGCTATAAGCTCAACAAGCGCCTGGGGCTGACCGTGCCCATGGACCATACGACCTTGAAGAAGGAAGACGTGGTCGAGGTCATGAAGCACTTGGTGAAGCTCAACAATCTGCAGGGCGAGAAAGACGATATCGATCACTTGGGCAACCGCCGCATCCGTTCTTCGGGCGAGTTGTTGGAAAACCAGTTCCGCATCGGTCTGGCCCGCATTGAACGCGCGGTTAAGGAGCGCATGTCCATTTTGGACATCAACACGGCCATGCCTTCGAATTTGATCAACGCCAAGCCCGTGGCCGCTTCGGTCAAGGAATTCTTCGGGTCCTCGCAGCTTTCGCAGTTCATGGACCAGACCAATCCCCTGGCTGAACTGACTCACAAACGCCGCCTCTCGGCCTTGGGCCCGGGCGGTTTGAACCGCGAACGCGCCGGTTTCGAGGTGCGCGACGTACACCAC
>JAAXVQ010000104.1 GCA_013335425.1 Candidatus Firestoneibacteriota bacterium
CATGGTGAACGAAAAAGGCGCGATCAACGGCGGCTTATTTCCCCGGGAGGCTTTGGTCCCGGCTCCCGTGGTGGTCATCGGCGTGGATTCGATTGATGAGACGATCAAGCGGGTGACGGCGGCGGGAGGGAAAGTGATAATGCCCAAACAACCGATACCCAACGGCGCTTATGCGCGCATTGCGGACAGCGAGGGCAATATCATCGGGCTGGCTGATAATTCGAAATAGGCAAAAGCCGGTTTAAGGCAACTCGGGCCTTGGGGGAGGCGTTTTTTCTAAGCGCAACCCCAAGGCCCTTGGTTTGTCTGAAAAGCTTCAATCCGGTTGGACGTGAAATTGGGAATAGGCCTTGCCAAGACCAGACAGAAGCTTTAAAATTCTACTGGCTAAGCGGTGGTTGGCACCTATTGTGCTGATTGTTGGTCAACTGAACTGCCTCCCGATCCCCGGGTATTACAGTGAAAAGTTGACTCCGACCCCCATTTTTTTTGAGGCTGGATAATGAAGAAGAATATTAAGCGTTTTCTCAACCGGCATGAGTCGGCCAAAGGCCGCTCCTCGAAGTCAACCCTCTATCAAATCCTGGTGGTTTTTTTACGGATGTCGGGCCGGTTAAGGAATTTTTTGCACTTCATCAAACTCGGATGGATTCTCAACTTGGCAGGCACGACCTATCGCCGCCTGCGGCGTTGGGCGAAACTCAGGGGCGAGCAATTTCTTTTGCGGGTGTCGGATTTGGAAGCGCGGCGTTCACGACCGCGCTCTCCCGAGGCCGAGGACGTTCGGGAAGTAAGCCGCTCCGAACAGGCGCTGCTGGAAGCCCTGTTTGGGCGCGACAACATGACCGCCATCAACCGACGCTTCGCTGCCGGGGACCGCTGTTGGGGGAGCTTTTACGAGGGTCGTCTGGTCGGGTACCTCTGGGCCACGCAGAATGATCAGTATGACACCGAATTGGAACATAAGGTGCGGGTGCCTCCGGGCGAGACCTATTTCTATGATTGTTATGTCATCCCCATCCAACGCGGCGAAGGCCGCATGCAGGCCCTGATCGAAGTCATGTTGGTTTCCGATTACGTCCGCCCGGCGGCGTCGGTTTTTTGTCAAGTGAATGCCCGAAACGCGCCCATGCTGAAAGTTATGGAAAAAATCGGATTTCGAGCAGAGGAAAAAATCATACGTTCCAGCTTCGCCGGGGTGTGGTCGCGGACGAGCCGCGAGGTATTGCCCCGGACTGAACCTACCCCGCCCCCCGGGTGAGGCGGCAGGCGGCAATCTGGGGTGGCCGGCATCTTTCCCAAAGGTTCTTTCTCCCCTTGGTTTAAAATTTTCCGGAACGTAGAGACCGACAGAAGTTTTTAACGTTTTTTCAATACCATGGTCAAGGTGGAGGGGTCGAGCGCATGCAGGTACCGGAACAATCCCAAAGCACCCTCACGGCAGGGCTTGCGCGTTTGGCCGCCCGATGAGCAGCGTGCCCGTCGCCGTTACCGGCCTGGGGTGCATCTGCGCCGCCGGCAACAACCTGAACGAATGTCTGGATTCCATGTTTCGGGGAACGCGCGCGCCGCGGCCGCCGGAGCGTTTTTTCAGCAACCATCCCATACGCTATCCGGTCTTTGAGGTCAGGGATTTTTCCGAACCTCGGCACCTGCTGCGTACCGCGGCCTTCGGCCTGCGGGCGGCGGCAGAAGCGCTCTCCGATGCGGGACTTGAACGGGAACAGTTGGCCGCGTTTAAGGTCGGGGTCTGCATGGGCACCACGGTCGGCTGCGCGGTCTCTGAAGAAACGGTTTGTCGCGCCTACCGCAGCGGCAAGTTGCCGGACATGGAACCCATGGAGCGGATTTTTCGCAGCAATCCGGCGTCGGTGATTGCCCGGGAATACGGCTTTGCCGGCCCGTGTCAGACCATTGTCAATGCCTGCTCCTCGGGGACCGATGCGGTCGGTCTGGGCGCCGCCTGGATCCGCGCCGGCCTCTGCGACGTGGTTTTGGCCGGCGGCGCCGACGAACTGGGGCGGATCACGTACATCGGCTTCATCGCCCTGCAGATCGCCGATGAAACGCCGTGCAAGCCGTTCGACCGCGGGCGCAAAGGCCTTAACCTCGGCGAGGGCGCGGCCATGCTGGTGCTGGAGTCCGAGTCGGTTCGTCGTCTGCGGAACAAAAAGGCCCGTTCCTTTTTAACCGGCTACGGTTCAGCCGGCGACGCCTACCACCTCACGGCCCCCAAACCGGACGGAGCCGGTCTTAAGGCCGCTCTGGCCGAAACCCTGGCCGGCAACGGCACGGTCGCGGAGTCGATTGCGTTTGTCAATGCCCATGGCACCGGTACGCCGGACAATGACCGCGTGGAGAGCCGGGTGCTGGCCGAAGTGCTGCCGGGTGTGCCGTTTTTTTCCACCAAAGGCTATACGGGGCACACTTTAGGGGCGGCTGGGGCCATTGAGGCGGTTTTTACGGCGGCTTGCTTGGAACTGGGGAAGATTCCGGCCAATGCCGGTTTTGTCGACCCGGACCCGGAACTGGGCGCTGCGCCGGTGGCGCAAGCAACGCGGATAACCGGCACCTCCGCGCTTTCCGAGACCCTGGCCTTTGGCGGCAACAATTCGGTGGTCATGTTCAGCCGGGGAGAGGTTTGATGCGCATCGCGGTGCAGGGGATCGGGGTGGTCGGCGGTTTCGGCAGCGGTCGGGAGCTTTTCCAACAGGCGTTGGTTTCCGGCCACACCCGGCCGACCACGTATCCGCTCATCCATGGCGGGGTGCCGTTGGAAATTCCCGCGTTTCGGGCAGACACCGAACGGCTCCAGGCTTTTGTGCCCCTGCGCGCTTTGCGCCGCATCGACCGTTTTTCCCGCTTGGGGCTCTTGGGGGCTTACCTGGCGCTCGACGATGCCGGAGTTCTCTCCGAAGGCCGCCAGGAGAAGCTGGGGGTCATCGTCGCCACGGGCTACGGTGCCACGGGGATTACCTTTGCCTTTGAGGATACGTTCATCAAAGACGGGGACAATTGCGCCTCGCCCACGTATTTTGCCAACTCCGTGCACAACTCGGTGGCGGCCAACATCTCCATACTTTTAGGGGCCACCGGGCCGAGTTCCACGGTCACTCAGTTTCATTTGTCCGTTCCCTCGGCCTTGCAGACGGCTTGGCTCTGGCTGGACGAAGGCCGAGTCGACCGGGTGCTCTTCGGTGCGGTGGACGAACTCTCCGAGCTGATCGCCTACTCTTTTTTCCGCAGATACGGCCTGCCCCCGGCCGGTGAGATGAACCCGCTGCGCCTCGGCGAGGAGTCGGCCGTGATCGGAGAGGGTGCGGCGTTTTTCCTGCTTTCCCGCAAAGCCGAGTCCCGCGGGGGTTATTGTCTGCTGGAGAGCGTGGAAACCGGGAGGCACCTGCGGTCATGGTCGCCGGCCTCGGCCGAAGAACTGCTCATCATCGGCGCCGACGGCCGCAGGGCGTTGGGTGCCGGGTATGCAGCCCTGGCTGCTGACGCGAACTTGGCCTGTTTTACCTCCCACTACGGCAGCTCTCCGGCGGGTCCGGCACTTGACTTGGCTGCGGCCGCGCTGATGCTCCAAAACGGGTTGACCTTTCCGACCCCCGTTTCGGGCGGGTGCGATTTTACGGCCCGGGTGGCCGCGGGCGGTGCGGCGCTGCCGACGAACCGGATCACTTGCTTGACGCTGGGAGACGACGACGGTTTTGGCTTGATTCGGCTCAAGCAAAATTGAATTTTTGTAAAATCGGGTTTAAGCTTAGACCGGGAGGCGCCATGCTGAAAAAGGAAGTTCCTCAGGATCAAGAAGTACTCGACGGGGTGAGCGAGGTTTTCTATGCCGTCGACGAGAATGGGCGTTATGTGTTGGCGCCCTCAACCGGGTGGGAACCGGCCAACCTGGCCAACCTGCAGGCCTGGGACGCCATTCGCGATGAACTCACCGGCATGGTGGCGAGAATCCGTGCCAACCGTTTGAGCCCCCTGGCTTACCACATGGCCGCCAACCAGATGGATGCCAAACTCTTGGCAAGCTATGTCGGCCTTTTTGTCTGGCAAGTGCGGCGTCACCTCAAACCCGGCCCGTTCTCCCGTTTAAAGCCGGAAATGAAAAAGCGTTATGCCGAGGCGCTCTTGGTGACGGCCGCGGAACTGGAACAGTTGCCGGCGGATTTGAGTCCGACCATGCTGAGGATTCGGAAAAATCGGCCGGCAGGCAAAGCTTAACATTTTATTAACCTTGGGTGATTTCCCTGGGCACGACCCGGCTCTATGGTTATAATGCGGCTCCGGGATATTCATTCAAAGAAAGCGACAGGTTCATCCGTGCCCATTTCTTTTTTACACCGGCAGTCGGCGCATTGCGAAAGCGGCGTCACCTCCAATCTGCTTACCCACCACGGCGCGCCCCTCTCCGAAGCCATGGCGTTCGGCATCGGCGCCGGGCTGCTGTTCGGTTACTTTCCCTTCATCAAGATCAACAAGCTGCCCCTGGCCACGTTTCGTTCCGCGCCGGGGAGCATTTTCCAGCGCGTGACGAGCCGACTCGGCATCCGGGTGGAACGCCGGAGTTTTAAAAATCCTTCGGCGGCCATGGCGGCGCTGGACCGCATGGTCGCAGACGGCATTCCTGTGGGTTTGCAGACCGGGGTTTACTGGCTGCCATATTTTCCGCCCGCCTTGCGTTTTCATTTCAATGCGCACAACCTGGTGGTTTACGGCGCCGAAGGGGACGCCTATTGCATCAGCGACCCGGTTTTTCCCGACCCCGTGGTTTGTCCCCGTGCCGATCTGGCCAGGGCCCGCTTTGCCCGGGGAGCGCTCGCGCCCCAGGGAAAAATGTACTGCATTACCGCCATGCCCAAGTCGCTTGATTTGGCGCCCGCCATTAAAAAAGGGATTCAACAAGTCAGCAGCATGATGGTCAAGGTGCCCTTTCCACTCATCGGCACCCGGGGCATCCGCACGCTGGCCAAGGCGGTGGAAAAATGGCCCCGGCGGCTGGGAGAGCGTTTGGCGATCCTTCATTTGGGGCATATCATCCGCATGCAGGAGGAGATCGGCACGGGCGGCGGCGGGTTTCGCTTCATCTATGCCGCTTTTCTGCAGGAAGCCTCCGAAGTGCTGGGTGATGCCCGCTACCTTGACCTTTCCCGCCGTATGACGGCCATCGGCGACCAATGGCGGGAGTTTGCCTTGGCCGGGGCCAGACATTGCAAGGGACGCGCCGGGGCCCAGGAAAGTTTCTCCGACTTGGCCAACATTTTGCGCGCGTGCGCGGATTCCGAAACGGCGCTCTTTAACGACCTCCATGCTTTAGTCAACCGCTGACATGAGCGTTGATAGTCCGGCCCAACCGGATTTTATAAAACGTGCTGCTCCGGCTGTGCCCGAAGTGCTGCAGGTACGCAATCTCGCTAAAATTTATCGCGGTGCATCCCAGCCGGCGGTTCAAGGCTTGGACTTCAGCATCTGCCCAGGGGAAGTCTTCGGACTCTTGGGCCCCAACGGCGCGGGGAAGACTACCGCCATTTTGGTCATCTGTGCGCTGATGCCGCCGACCGGCGGCAGTGTGACGTTGTGCGGTCATGATGTCTTCCACAGCCCCGGGTCTGTCAGAAAGCTCTTGGGCCTGGCGCCCCAGGACCTGGCCCTTTATCCCCGGCTCACGGCCCGGGAAAATCTTCGCTACTTCGGAAGATTGCACGGACTTCACGGCCAAGCGCTGGAAGCCCGCATCGACGTGTGCCTGGACCAGGTCGGTTTGTTGGAAAACGCCGATCAGCGGATCGACCAATATTCCGGCGGCATGAAACGGCGGGCCAACCTGGCGGCGGCCATTGTCCACAGCCCCCGGTTGCTGCTCTTGGACGAGCCGACCGTCGGCATTGATCCGCAATCACGCAACCTGATTTTGAAGAATTTGACCGAATTTCGCGACCAAGGGATGACCATTCTGTATACCACCCACTACATGGAAGAAGCGCAACAACTCTGCAGCCGGGTGGGGGTGATGGACAGCGGTCGGATTATCGCCACGGGTTCAACCCACGACCTGCTGGCCCAGCACCCGGGGTGCGCCAACTTAGAAGAACTTTTTCTGCAATTGACCGGCAAACATTTGCGCGACTGAAAGGCAAGGGGACGGCATGCTGGCGATTTGGGCAACCTTCATCAAAGAACTCACCGAGCTGCGCCGCGACCGCGCCGGGTTGTTGGTCCTGCTGGTCATGCCCATGACGCTGCTGGTCATTATTTCTTTGGTGCAGGACTCGGTGATGAAGTCCACGGGCGAAGCGCCCGTGCGGGTACTGTTCGTGGACCAGGACCGGAGCTTTTTAGGCGCGGCCCTGACGCAACAACTACAGCGCAACGGGGGTCTGGAAACCATCACCCGCCTCAAAGGCCGTGAACTGGACGAAGCCGCCGGACGCGATGCCGTGACCAGGGGTGACTACCAGGTTTGCCTGGTGATTGCGCCCGGGACCGGCAATGCGCTGCGCCAACGCATTGCGCGGCTCACGGCGGAAGCTTGGGCGGGAGGCAGGCGCGCGGGAAAACCGGCGGCAGCTTCGGCGCTCGCAGGCGTGGCCTTGTATTTCGATCCGGCCGTACAGGGGATCTTGCGTACGGCGGTGATTAATGCCCTCTACCGGGTGCTGCTCGGCATTGAAGCCCGGGAACGGGCCCAGGCCATGACCAAAACCACTTCCCAAGAAATCAAGAAAATGATGAACGCTGCGGCAAGTTCGGCCGAGGAACCTCACGGCGGGCCGGCCGGCGGTCTGACTATGGGGATGGACCCGCTGTTGACCATTTCCGCGCAGTCGGCGGCCGCCGGCAGCCTTATGAAATGGCCTACCGCGGCCCAGCAGAACGTGCCGGGCTGGGCGCTCTTTGGTATGTTTTTTATCGTGGTTCCCATTTCCGG
>JAAXVQ010000105.1 GCA_013335425.1 Candidatus Firestoneibacteriota bacterium
GTTCAAGTCCGTTTGATGGAAACACAGGCGCCCCCAATTCGGGCCATAATGCCGGGCAAGACCTACCGCTGCGACGACGACGCCACCCATTCCCCCATGTTTCATCAAGTGGAAGGCCTCATGATCGACGAGGGGGTTTCGTTTGCGGACTTAAAGGCGGTGCTGACCCTGTTTGTGCGCCGCATGTTCGGCGAATCAGCCCAACTTAGATTTCGCCCGAGCTTTTTCCCGTTTACCGAACCATCGGCCGAAGTTGACATGACCTGCGTGAAATGCCGCGGCCGGGGATGTTCGCTTTGCAAAGGCAGCGGTTGGATGGAGATCTTGGGCTCGGGGATGGTGCATCCCAATGTGTTGCGCTCCGGGCGGATCGATCCCAAGCGTTATACGGGGTTTGCTTTCGGCATGGGCGTCGAGCGCGTGGCCATGCTTAAGCACGGCATAGACCACATGCGGTATTTTTTCGAGAACGATTTGCGGTTTTTGGAGCAGTTTTAATAGGACGCCCCTGAGGACGTTTGCCGTCAAGCCGGCTTTTTAAACTAGCGCGATAAAGTTTTTTCCAAGGCCGGCCACCAGGTTACGCCTGCATGCCAAAGGGGTTGGACCATTTGGAGCATGGGCTTGGCTAAAGTGGATTGATTCAGGGAAGACATGAGAAATGCCGGCATCGAGGCCTGCATCCGGGCCGCGCCGAAGGCGATAGCCAGGAGCAGGGCGGTTCCGGCCAGCGCCGCGCCCACCGCGCGGTCCAGCCAGGACAAGGCCACGGCGGAAAACACGGCCGTGACGGCCGAACCCAATAGCCAAACCAGGATACTTGCAATTAAACAGGGTGTGACCCAGGCCAAAGCGGCGGAGGCCCGGGGAGAGAAATGGGCTTGAAATCCGTCCAGCAGGCGGGCTTGGAAATGATTGCCGGCCCAAACGCCCAGGAAAACGGCGGCCGCCAAAGTCAACAGGCGAATGCTCCGGATTTTCCAACCCAGAATCAAAAAGCTCAACAGCAACACCAGTAGGGCAATGTCCGCAAGATTCATGCTTCATGGTAGCACTGATGTTTTATCCCTGTCAAGGCAGTGCGCACACAGCCTGGTCTTCGGGCTCGGATGCAGGTGTTTTGTTTCTTGCCGGATTTTTTGGTTGGGGAGTATAATTAGTCTTAGATAGCGCTGGGGGAGACGGGTTATGGGCGAGAACGAAGAAAAAAGAATCACGGTGAAAGTGGCGTATAACTATTTCCAGTCCGGCAACTGGGACCGGGCGCTGGAAGAGTATAAAAAGCTCATCGCCATTGACCCCATGGACTTTTTAGTCCACAACATGCTGGCGGAGATATTCACCCGTAAAGGGGATAAAACCGAAGCGATCCGGGAATACCTGCATGCTGCCTCGTTATTGCGCGCCACCAACAACATGGAAAAGGCGGTACAAGCCTACAGCCGTGTCCTTAAACTCGATCCGCAGCACACCGAAGCCCGTGAAAAAACCGAAGAAGTTGTCAAGACGCGCATGGTGGAAGTCGGCGATTTGATGCGCCGGGGGCTGTTCAAGCAAGCCCTGGAGGTTTGCGAACGGTTGGACGAAAAAATACCCGACCATCCCCTGATTCAAGAAACTCTGGCTGAAATTGAAAAACGGAAAAAAGACCAGGTGGTCGTTGCCACGCCGCCGGTTTTTGCGGGAACTCGGGACTTGGCCGCCACGGATACGGCTATGAAACGGGATGATGTGGTTAAAAACCTGTACGCCATGGCCGAGAATTACGAAGGCAAACAATCCTGGGACGAAGCCGTGGAAGCCTACATTACGATCTTGCGTTTTAATCCCGAGGACGAAGCCGCCCGTTCCAAATTGCATGCGCTTTACCGCAAGGTCACCAGGCAGGATAAGGCCGTGGAGGTTTGGGCGCGCATTCAATCCGAGGACAAACGTCGGTTGGAACATGCTAAAACCAAAGCCAAAGAGACGCCTCTGCCTGAGAGCGGTGGGAGTGAGACTGGTTCCGGCGTTTTGTCCGAAGAGCCGAACTTTACGGTCCCCAAACGGGCGGATTTCGGAGAATTGGCGGAAATGGAGCGCTTGCGTCAGGAAGCCGAATCCCGTTTGCGCCGCGCCGTGGAAGACCGCCGGGAACGGGATAAATTTCAAAGGGAAACCCAAACGCCGGAAGCGGCGGCCACGGTGCCTGCGGCCTCAGCCGGTATCGATTCGCCTCATTCCGAGCAGGATATCAGCGTGTTGACCACCCAAGCGCACATGTATATTCAGCAGAACCTGCTCGTCGAGGCCATGCGCCTCTGCCAGCATCTGCTGGAACTCAACCCTCAAAATCAGGACGTGCGCGGTATTTTGCAGAAAATCTTCGAACGCAAGAAATTCTAATGCCCGAGCCGCGCGCTTTTCGGCTTAATTCTCAATATCAGCCCGGAGGCGATCAGCCGCAAGCCATCGCCGGGCTGGAAAAGTTTGTGCGGGAAGGCGCGCCCGCGGCCACCCTTATCGGGGTCACCGGTTCGGGCAAGACCTTCACCATGGCCAATCTGATCGCCCGACTGCAGCGCCCCACCCTGGTGATCTCCCACAACAAGACCCTGGCCGCCCAACTTTACGGCGAATTCAAGGAATTTTTTCCGGACAATGCCGCCCGCTATTTTGTTTCCTATTACGATTATTACCAGCCGGAAGCCTACATTCCGGGATCCGACACCTTTATTGAAAAAGACTCCGCCATCAACGAAGAATTGGATCGTTTGCGCCTGGAAGCCACTCATGCGCTTTTAACCCGGCGGGACACGGTGGTGGTGGCTTCCGTTTCCTGCATTTTCGGCATCGGCTCTCCGGAATGGTACCGGGGCATGGATTTAGCGTTGAGCGTCGGGCAGGTGCTGGGGCGCGAGGATTTCTTATACCGACTCGTGCAAATGCAGTACACGCGCGGTGATGTGGACTTTTTTCGCGGCCGGTTCCGCGTCAAAGGCGACGTAGTGGAGATCTTTCCGGCCTACGAGGAAAACGCCTATCGATTGGAATTTTTCGGCAACACCCTGGAGAAGCTCTCCGAGATAGAACCCATCAGCGGCCATACCCGCCAAGTGCTCACGGAGTTGAGCATCTACCCGGCCCGTCATTTTGTGATGCCTCAGGAGCAAATGGAAAAAGCGCTCGTGTCGATTAGGGCCGAGCTGGAGACCCGCGTGCCGGAACTGGAGAAATCGGGAAAATTGCTGGAAGCTCAGCGTCTCCGTCAGCGCACCGAATTCGACATGGAAATGATAAAGGAAATCGGCTACTGCCAAGGCATTGAAAATTATTCCAGGCATATGGACGGGCGGTCTCCGGGTGAGCCGCCGTTTACGCTCTTGGATTATTTCCCGGAAGACGCCCTGGTCATTATCGATGAATCGCACGTGACCATACCTCAGTTGCGGGGCATGCATGCCGGGGATCGTTCCCGTAAAAATACCCTGGTGGAATTCGGCTTTCGCCTGCCTTCGGCTTTCGACAATCGCCCCCTGTATTTTGAAGAATTTGAGAAAAAGGTCAAGCAGGCGGTTTACGTCTCGGCCACACCGGCGGAGTACGAGCTCAAGCGCAGCGGTGATCGGACCGTAGAGCAACTGATTCGTCCCACGGGCTTGGTGGATCCGCGGGTAACCATGCATCCGGTTACCGACCAGGTCGATCACGTTCTGGGGGAAATAAAAAAACGTGCCGAGCGTCAGGAACGCGTTTTGGTGACCACCTTGACCAAGCGCATGGCCGAGGATTTAACCGAGTATTTAACCCAGATGGGCGTGCGGGTGCGTTACCTGCACTCGGACATTGAAACTATGGAACGGGTCAAGATAATCCGGGACTTGCGCGCCGGGGAATTTGATTGCCTGGTGGGCATCAATCTCCTGCGCGAAGGATTGGACCTGCCTGAAGTTTCTTTGGTGGCCATTTTGGATGCGGACAAGGAAGGGTTTTTGCGTTCAGGCACTTCGCTGATCCAAACCATCGGTCGCGCGGCCCGGCATGTGAACGGGGAAGTCATTCTATACGCGGATAAAATGACCCGTTCCCTGAATTTTGCCGTGGGAGAAACCAACCGGCGGCGGGAAAAACAATTGGCATACAATCTTGAGCACCACATCACGCCCGAGAGCATCAAAAAACAGATCCGGGACGTGTTGGGCAGCGTTTCCGAAATGGATTATTTTACCCTGCCTTCGGCCCGGGAAGAGGCGGGGGAATACCTGCTGCCCGAGGAGATCCCGCGTCGCATCGTGGCCCTGGAAGCGCAGATGAACAAGGCAGCCCTGGACCTGGACTTTGAGCGCGCGGCCGAATTGCGCGACCGGATTTCGGAGTTGCGGCATCTAAACCCTGCGCACGCGTTCTTAAAACCCCTGCCCGCGGGCACGCACGCGCGCCATCCCCGCAGCCGTCTCCCCAAGGCCGCCACCCGGCGCGTGAATCGGCGTTTGGGGTATAAATAAAAACGAAAAATAACCTGTGGGATCCGCACCTTGTGAGGTTGGCCCCTGGCAGGGCAGTTTTCTTAAAAAAAGGGGAAGTCCATGCCCGCCTACACGTTGGCATGGCAGCACGCCCCAGGGCTTACGCGAGCACGGTGTGCCGAAGCAGGGGATGCAAATGGCCACGTGTTTGGAGGTTTTACGCGAGTGCCCACGAGGAACACCTGGCCGTTAAGGGCCTTCCCCTTTTTTTAAGAAAACTGCCCTACCAGGGGCCTGTCACGCCAGGGAGGATTATTTGTAAAAGGTTCCCAGACACAGGTGTCGTGTTTTTAGGGAAACTGTCTTGCCGGGCGCAACCACCCCTGGGTGGTATTCCACCGGAAATGTTTAAGAGACGTTTCAAGTAAAAAGGTGTCCCATGTCTTCTGAACTGCTGGCCAAAGTCAACCCGCCCGACAAACCCGGCGTCTACATCATGCGCGAGGCCCAGGGCAAGATCATCTATGTGGGCAAAGCCGTTTCCTTGAAGAAAAGGTTGGCTTCGTATTTTCGCGCCCAGGCACAGTTGGAACCCAAGACGCAGGCTTTGGTCAAACGCCTGGCGGACATTGAAGTCATGGTCACGGACACGGAGATCGAAGCGCTGGTGCTGGAATGCACGCTGATAAAAAAACACCGGCCGCGCTACAACGTGGTCATGCGCGACGACAAGAGTTATCCGTATTTGAAGGTAACCGTGCAGGAACCCTACCCGCGTCTACTGATGACCCGCAAACCGTTTGTAGACGAAGCCCGGTACTTCGGTCCTTTTGTCGGCGGTTCCCTGCGTGAAGCCGTGCGGGTGATTTCCCTCCATTATGGGCTCCGCTTGTGCAAGTTGGACCTGAAACCCGGCGGACCCCAAGCCCGCCCTTGTCTCTATGCCCAAATCGCGCAATGCGACGAAATTTGCCAGGGCAAGGGAACACCCGAAAAATACCGGCAGCGGGTGCAGGCGGTTTTGGAGTTTCTGCAAGGCGGTGCGGACACCTTGACACCGGAGCTGGAAACGCGCATGCGCCGGGATGCCGAGGCTCAGCAATTCGAACTGGCCGCCAAATGGCGCGATGTGCTTGCGGATATTGCGCTTATCCGTCAAAAGCCGCTGCTGAGTTCCACCTCCCGCGAAGACCGGGATATCCTCTCTTTGGCGCATGCGGGCGGATCGGCCACGGTTGAAATTTTCACCGTGCGGTCCGGCAATCTGGAAGGAAGGCGTCATTACTTCCTGCAGCACGTGGGCGCGGACAATCGTGCCGATCTTTTGGCCCAGGCCATGACGCAATATTATTCGCAAGCCGTGGCCTTGCCGCCGGAAATCCTTTTACCCGAGGAACCCAGTGAAGGCGATCTGATCCGTCGTTGGCTGGGACGGCAGCGGGGTGAGCCCGTGGTAGTGCGGCTTCCGGAAACTGATGAAGAAAAACGCATGTTGAAAATGGCGGAGACCAACGCCTGGTTGTATTTAAAGCACAGCCAAAGCGGTGAAGCGGGGGAGCCCAGCGCCGAGGAAACGGCCGCCCTGGAGAGCCTGCGCGTATCCCTGGGTCTGGGCAAAACGCCGGAACGCATCGAAGGCTACGATATTTCCAATATTTCGGGGACCGATGCCGTGGGTTCGCAAGTTGTGTTTCTCCAGGGTCGGGCGGACCCTTCGGCGTATCGGCGTTATCGCATCCGCAGCGTGCAAGGGCCGAATGATTTTGCCATGCTTCAGGAAGTGCTCTTCCGCCGTTTAAAACGCGTGGGGGAGCACGGTTTGCCCCGGCCGGATTTGTTGGTGATCGACGGCGGTGCCGGCCAATTATCGGCCGTGCAAGCCGTCCTGAAGGAATTGGCGCTGGAAGTGCCGGTCATCGGTTTGGCCAAACAACATGAAGAAATTTATCAGCCCGGAAGAATCGAGCCTCTCCGTTTGCCGCTCGAAAGCCCGGCACTGAGGTTGCTGACCCGGCTGCGCGACGAAGCGCACCGATTTGCCGTGGCCTATCACCGCCGTTTGCGGAGCCGGCGCATGCATGTTTCCGCCCTGGATAAGGTTGAGGGATTGGGATTGGCGAAACGGCGCACCTTGCTGCGTTCCTTTGGGAGCGTGGAAGCCCTGCTGCAAGTTTCTGAAGATGATTTGGCGGCGGTAGCGGGCATCGGGCCTGTTTTGGCTCGACGGATTCAGAAAGAACTCCGGAAAAACAGTTAACTGCATTGGGGAGTGAAAGACATGGATCTGGGCAAGCCGGGGCGGAAAGTCACCGGCGGGTGGGCGACGATTTTGGTGTTGGCGGGTTTTGTCTTCTCAGGCTGTGCCGTTGTGCAAATTCGATTTTCGGTCCAAGAAAAAAGCCGGGTTCAACTTACCGGCGTTCGGAGACTGGCGGTACTTGATTTTGCATCCCCTTATGCCCAGCGCCATCT
>JAAXVQ010000106.1:0-1249 GCA_013335425.1 Candidatus Firestoneibacteriota bacterium
CCTTGGCCTTGCCGGCTTTTTTCCCCTTGGGAGAAACCTTCAGCGAGTTTTTAAACGACTCGACGGCCGGGGCGTACTGCGCAAGCTGGAACTGGGCATAACCGGCGTTGTAGTAATCTTCGCCGAGCAGGACCCACTTCTTGTCCGAATCCGGCGCTTCCCCGTCGAGTTCGGCCAGACGCGCCAGGTATTTTACGGCGCCGGCATAATCTTTTTGGTCCCAATAGTGGGTGGCCAATTTGTTGCACATGCCCACGTCGGTCGGGTCAAGGGCAAAGCCTTTTTCGTAATACTTAATCGCCGCGTCTTTGCTGTCGCTCATTTCCAACTGCCCGCCGTAGTAGTAATAAGCGTTTTTGAAGTTGGCGCGGACCAACTCCAGGTTTTTCGGGTTCGTTGCCACGGCTTTTTCGTAAGCCTGATAAGCCGAGTCGAACTGCTTGTTCTTAAAAAACAAATTGCCCATCCGCACCTGCGGGTCTTCACTCGGCCCGCACCCGACCAAAGTCCCCACCCAAATCCCCGTTAACATAATGGCTACCCATTTTTTCATTACACACCCTCCTGGTTTGAGCCTTTGATTTTTCTACTCTCTACTCTCTATTTTCTATTTTCTGTTCTATGCCGGCGCCGTGATCTTGATGGTCTCGCCGGGCACCGCCAGTCTTATCTTCCAGGCCGCGAGGTGATCCACTTCGCGTTTAATCACGTCCTGATACTCGGGTTTGAGGTGATACAAGTACACGGGCAATCCGAGCGAGTGCCCGATCTTGGCCAACTCCCGCCCCACATCCTCGACGCATAAATGGCGCGTGCGACCGGCCAGTTCCGCATGCGACGTCGGAAAGGACGTTTCCAGGAAAATAGCCCGCAAATTTTTAATCTGGGAGAGCCGGTGCCAGAGGTTTTCGGTAGGACCGGTGTCCCCGGAAAAAGCCACCGTGCCGTCGGGCCCCTCGATCAGATAGGCCAGCGTCGGGACGGAATGATTCACGGCCACGGCCTCCACCATATAGGGCCCGACCGGAAACGGTTCCCCGGGACTCACGGCATGCAGGCGCAGCACCGCTTGGTCGGGCTTGGGCAGCACGGTGAAGTCCGGCCAAATCACGCCGTTGAAAATATGCCGCCGGAGCGCTTCCACGGTTTCCGCCGAACCGTAGACGTCCACGCCGGCCGCCACCCGCCCAATGAGATTGTCGAGCAAAAAAGGCAGCGCGTTGACATGGTCCAAATGCGCGTGCGTGAT
>JAAXVQ010000106.1:1259-4816 GCA_013335425.1 Candidatus Firestoneibacteriota bacterium
CACGTATTGAATCAGCCTCTGTTCGGGCAAAGAAAGTTTCATGCCCGCAGTGCCTGCGTCGATGAGTAAATGCAAACCCAGGCGGAATCCGGTCAAATCATGGCCCGGAACCTGCCCGCCCGAGGCGCCCAAAACGGTTATTTCCATGCTCCGCCTCCCGGAAGCGGCCTCACAGTTCGAATTCTTCCTTCATCTCAAGATATTTAATGAACTTTTCCAGATTGTCCGGAGAAACAATGACGATTTGCGCGCCGTCCATGCGGATAATCTTGGCTTTTTCCAGTTTGCCCAAAATGTCCTTCACCTTGTTCATGTCCTGCGCCAGCCCCACCATGTCCGCCAATTCCGCGGGCGTGAGGCTGATGTCCATGACAAAACCGTTCTCCGTGTTGCGTCCGTGTTTGTGCACCAGCAGCAACAACGTGGACGCCACGCGCCGGTTGTGATCCTTGAGCATCAACGTGGCGATCTGCCGATTGGCTTCGCGCAGGCGCGAGCTCATGTTGCGGAGGATTTTTTTTACAATGTGGGCGTTGGTCTGCATGGTGGACTCAAAAACCTGCTGGTTGAGCACGATCAATTTGGTGTCCACGTGCGCAATGGCCGAGGCTGAGCGGGGTTCGTTGTCGATGACCGCCATTTCCCCGAAAAAATCCCCTTCGGAAAGAATCACCAGGGTCTTCTCCCCCGTGCTGGTATGCTTGGCGATTTTTACCTGCCCGGATTGAATGATGAACATCTCCTCCCCGGGATCGCCTTCGCGAAAGATGGTGGTGCCCGCGGGATAGACTTTGCCGTAATGTTCGAAAATCTCCTGTGCGGTAGACATGGCCCCAGCCTCCTGAATCTGCTTTCCCGGGGCACCCGCCCCGGGAAAATTGGTCCTGCCGAAAAAACGTCTCGCGGTCAACCTGAATCCGTCGGATTTCAATCCCCGGGTTGAACCCCGGGCCGGCTCTAATCGTGCAGCGTGTCCAACATACGCACAATTTGGTTTTTATGGTGGTCCACAATCTCCTGCGGCGTCCCCCAGGCAAGGGACATCTTTACCATTTCCTCCAAAAGTTTCAACAAACCGATTTTCGTGGGATTTTCAAAATCGACATGAAACGTCGTTGCCAGGGATTTGGTCATCTTTAAGGTATCGGCTTTTATCCGTTCCTCGTCCGCCGAACCGAAAATCCTCTTTTCGGCCTGCACCAGTGTCTCTTTCTGCGCTTCAAAAAAGCATTTCAGGAGCAGATCCCGCGCTTTAAGCGGGGTTAGCCCGGCCAGATCGTTCTCAGACAGGGTCCAGCGGCCGTGTTGGTTGGCTTGTATGGGATTTTCCGCGACAATCTGAAGGGCGCGTTCGGTTTGGTTGGGAAAAAGATCCAAAGGCACTCGACCCTTGCCCAAAGTTTTGAAAACCATGTACCGCGCGCACTTGGCGTTGTCCGCCTGGCAATAATTCTTTTTATAAAGCGCCGCGGAAGCCGGCATTTGCTTTAAGGCTTCATTTAAGAAAGCGCACTTTTCCAAGCACTCGCAATCAGCCATGGAGTCCTCCAAAGGCAAACTTTAACCCAGATACCGCCGCCGGCCTTCCCGCCGGTCAGGCGCGGGAATCGCCGCTCATGCGTTCCAGCAAATTTTTAAGCTGATCTCCGCCGGACAACTCCCCCAAAGAAGCGCCCCGACGGTTGTCGTTCAAGTATTTTTTCACTTCTTCACTTTCCAGATCCGACGCCAGCTCGCGCACGGAGAGCCCGATTTTACGCTCGGTCAGGGAGGCCTTGATCACCTTGGCCTCGACCACCGAATCCACCGGTAATTCCGGGGTTTCGTTCCCCTTTTTTTCCAGTTGGGAGATATGGATCAACCCCTCCACACCGGGTTCGAGCTGCACGAAAACTCCGACCTTGGTGCTGCGCAGCACTTTGACGCGAACCACCGTGCCCACCGGATATTTCTGCGCAGCCGCTATCCAGGGATCGGTCTGGGTCTGTTTGAGCCCTAGGGAGATTTTTTTCTTATCGGCCAAAAACTCCAAAATCTTCACGCGCACCTTGTCGCCGCGCTGCAACACGTCCGCGGGCTGGCGGACGCTTCCGTCCCAGGAAAGATCGGAAATATGCACCAACCCCGTCACGCCTTCGGCCAATTCCACGAACGCGCCGAAATTGGTCAGAGTCTTAACTTCGCCCTCCACGGTTTCTCCGGCTTTGTGCTGCGCAAAATAAACGCCGAAGGGTTCGGGTTCGGTTTGTTTCAGGCCCAACGTGACCTTTTTAGCGGCCGTGTCGGCTGCGAGCACCATGACGCGCACCGTATCCCCGACCTTGAGGACGTCTTCGGGGTGCCGGACGCGCTTGGTCCAGGACATTTCCGAAACCGGCAGGAGCCCCTCCACGCCTTCCTCCAGACGCAAAAAGGCGCCGAATTCGGCGAGCGAAACCACTTCACCCTGAACCAGGGAACCCACCGGGTATTTGGTGGTCAAATTGACCCAAGGGTCCGAACTTTTCTGCTTCAAACCCAAGCCGACTTTGCCCGTGGTTTCGTCCACGGAAAGTACCAACGCTTCGATCTCGTCGCCCACGGTGACCAACTGCCGGGGGTTGCTCACCCGCGACCAGGACATGTCCTCGGTGCGCAAGAGGCCGTCCACGCCCCCCAAATCCACGAAAGCACCGAACTTGGTGATGTTCTTAATCGTGCCCTTGACCAGGCGCCCGACGGCCAAATGGGTAATGGCCTCGGCGCGTTTTTTATTTTGCTCTTCCAGCAGCAGGTTGCGCCGGGAAACCACGATGTTGTTGCGTTCCTTGTTGATCTTGATGACTTTGAAATGAAAGGTTTGGCCGAAAAGTTCCTCGGGTTTGGCCACGGCCCGCAAATCCAACTGGGACCCGGGCAGAAATGCCTGCAGACCACCCAAGTCCACGGTGAAGCCGCCTTTGCAGGCGCCGACTACCTGGCCGTCGATACCGGCATTGCCCGCCAGAGAAGCTTTGACGCGGTCCCAAGCCAGTTGCCGGTCCACCAACCGTTTGGAAAGTACCATAAAGCCTTCCCGATTTTCCCGGCGCTGGATCAAAACTTGGACCGGGTCGCCGATTTTGGCCGTAAACTCGCCCCGGGCATTGACAAATTCGTCCCGTGCGATCACGCCCTCGGACTTATAGCCTACATCCACGACCACGCCGTCGTTGTCGATCCGGATGATGCGCCCGGCAATGATCTCGCCCTGAGTGGGTTCAGACTCCAAAGACTGCGCCAGTACCTCGCCGAAATTGGCGGGCATTTCTTCCTCAATGTCCCCTTCAGGCTCGGTGACGGCCGCAGGCGCCGGTGCCGGAGCCGAAACTGCCGCTGCCGGCTGCGAAACCGCCGGGGCGGGCGCCGCAGAGGAGCCCGGTCGAGCCGCTCCCCCCGCGCGCGGGCGCCGGGGGAGAGCGAAGAGCACGACGCTTCCGTCTACGCGAACTCACAGGTCCGGGGGTTGTCAGCGGACGGCGAGCGGATCCTACTCTGGGATGGAGGCGAGGGGCCGCCGGGCTCGGCCGCGAGTGCCG
>JAAXVQ010000106.1:4826-6889 GCA_013335425.1 Candidatus Firestoneibacteriota bacterium
CGCCGGGGCGGGCGCCGCAGGCACCGGGCGGGAAACCGCAGGTGCCGGTGCTGTCGACGCTTCCGGCGTATCGGGTTCATTCCAGGGCGTACCCGGGCCAATCCCCAATACCGGTTCATGCTTGTCCGCCGGCGAGCTCAACGGCGTCAAGCTGTCATCCTGCAGGGGCGTGCCCGTGCCGATGGATTTTTTCAAATCCGACGAACCTTCGTCGGAAAACGGTGTTTGCGCATCAACTGCCATTGCCTGATTCCTCCACTTATGATTTCAATCGGCCTGCACCCGGCGGCGCAGACTAAAGCGTGCCGCCCAAGTCTTCTAAAGACTTCACAATGCTCTGAATGATCCACTCCGGCGTGGACGTACCGGCCGTCACGCCGATGGTTTCCAGGTTTTCAAACCACTCGGGCGAAAGCTCCGCGGCGGTTTCGATTTGGTACGCCGGAATGCCCGCTTCCCGGCAAATCACCGCCAGGCGCGAGGTATTGGCGCTGTTGTGCCCGCCCACCACCAGCATGGCGTCCACCCGGCGGGCCAAGACCCGGGTTTCGGCCTGCAAGTCCGTGGTGGCGTTGCAAATCGTGTTGTATACCTTCAACTCATGAGTCCGAGTCAACAACGCACTCACCACGCCCTGAAGATTTTCCAGGCTCTGGGTGGTCTGCGCGATCACACCGTAGCGTTTGTGCTCGGGCAGTTCCGCCGCCCGCGCCGGATCCGAGATCACGACCGCGGCCCCGGCCACGGTCCCGACAATGCCTTCCACTTCCGGGTGTTTGGCGTCCCCCACCAGGACCAGATGATAATGTTCCCGGACCAATTCCTGGGCCAGGGTTTGCGCCCGCTGCACGAACGGGCAGGTGGCGTTGACCACCGTCAAGCCCCGTGCCTTGGCGGATTCAATCACCGCGGGTGAAACCCCGTGAGAACGAATGATTATAACACCCTGGGTTATCTCGCTCAAGTCATTAACCGCGCGCACGCCGGCTTTTTCCAGTTCGGCCACCACTTGGGGATTGTTTATGATGGGGCCCAGCGTATAGACCTGCGTCTGATATTTTTTTGCGGTTTCAAAGGCTTTTTGGATGGCGGCTTTCACGCCGAAACAATGCCCCGCCCTTTTGGCGACTTCAATTTTCACGCCGGCTCCCGGGTTGGACGGACGCGGTCTGCGTTTTTTCGAACTCAGCCTTGAGTTGAGCGATGGCCGTCATGGTCCGTTCGGAAATCTCGCGCAGCACCCGTTTTTCATCGCCTTGCGCCTGTAGGTCGGACAAATCGACCGGGGCACCGAAAATCACGGTGATGGGGACGCGCTTTTTTCGCCCATGTTTGGGAAAAGCGGCATGGGACCCGTGGATATAGACGGGGTAAACCGGCGCTTGGCTCATGTGCACCAACCGCCCGAACCCGCTCTTGCCCCGCTGCAGCTCGCCGTCTTCACTGCGCGTGCCTTCGGGAAAAATCAGCAAGGCTTCCCCGGCTTGGAGCAGTTTCAGGTAAAGCCCCCAGTTTTGATCCGGCCCGTTGCCGCGGATGATGGGCACGGCGTGCAGATTGCGGATCATGGCTCCGAAAATCGGGTTGTTGAAAAGGGTGGAACGCGCCATAAAATAGATGGCCCGATGGGAGACCGAGACGCCCATCAGCGGCGGATCCAAATGGCTGGCATGATTGCAGGCGATGATCATGCCCCCCTGAGCGGGCAGGGCCTCGAGGTTGACCACCCGGAGATAATATTTCCAATCCATATATTTCCGCACGACGAACCGGACGAAATAATAGAACCAGGTCATCATGACGACGGGTTCTCCTTCTCCCGGACTACGGCCAACACCGCCGCCACGGCTTGTTCAATGTCCAGGGGGGTGGTGTCGAGCACCACGGCGTCCGGGGCGCAAACCAGCGCGCCCCCCGGGCGTCGGGCGTCTTCAGCGTCGCGTTTTTGCAAATCCGCCAACAGTTCGGCATAAGCCTGCGGCTTGCCCTTGAGGCGCAATTCTTCAAACCGGCGCAGAGCCCGCGACTCCTGGCTGGCCAGCATGAAAATCTTCACCTGGGCT
>JAAXVQ010000107.1 GCA_013335425.1 Candidatus Firestoneibacteriota bacterium
GCCTGTGTGTTCTACATCGCCTATCTGTTCACCGGGTTTATCGTCAAGCCCGACTGGCTGCGGATCGGGCATGAATTCGTCACGCCGCAATTGCAGTTCAAGCCGGCCTTTCTCATCATGCTCATCGGCGTGGTGGGAACCACCATCGCACCTTGGATGCAATTCTACCAGCAGGCCTCGGTGGCGGAAAAGGGCATCAGCATCAAAGACTACGCCTATTCCAAGGCCGACACCATCATCGGCAGCATTTCGGTCAATCTGATCGCCTTTTTCATCATCGTGGTTTGCGGCGCGGTGCTGTTCTTCGGCAACAGCGGGACGCCCATGAACATTGAAACCGCGGCCGATGCGGCCAAGTCCCTGGCTCCGTTGGCCGGCAAATACGCCGCACTCCTGTTCGCCTTCGGGTTGCTCAACGCCTCTTTGTTCGCCGCTTCCATCCTGCCGCTCTCCACCGCCTACAGCGTGTGCGAAAGTTTCGGCTGGGAAACCGGCGTCAACAAACGCTTTGTCGAAGCGCCGCAATTTTACAGTTTATACACCATTCTCATTCTGCTCGGGGCCGGGCTGATCCTGCTGCCGAAAATCCCCTTAATCACCATCATGCTGGCTTCGCAGGTCATCAACGGCATCGTGCTTCCCTTCGTGCTGGTGGCCATGCTGGTGATCGTCAATGACAAAAAAGTCATGGGCGAACACACCAACAGCCGTCTCAACAACATCATCACCATTGCCTTTACCCTCGCCATCTCCGGGTTGTCTCTCATCCTGGCCGTGATTTCCTTCACCCAATGACCCGCAGGGCATGAGCGCTCCCCCGCGTTTGGCGCTGGTCAACCCCTGGATCGCGGATTTTGCCGCCGCCAACCTATGGTCCAGCCCGCTGGGATTGTGGCAGGTGGCGGAATTTTTGTCCCCCTATACCCGGGACTTTGCCTGGATCGACTGCCTCGCGGCGGTTCGGCCCGGCGTCTGGGGCACGGGGCGCTATGCCAAAACCCAAATCGCCAAACCCGCGCTGCTGGCCGACGTACCGCGCCGCTACAGCCGCTACGGCATTTCCCCGGACCTTTTCCGCGAGCGCCTGCAGCGCGCCCTGCCCCTGGACGCTATCTTGGTCACCAGCCTCATGTCCTATTGGTACCCGGGTGTACAGGAGGCCATACGCCTCTGCCATGAGGTGGCGCCGCAAACACCTGTGATTTTAGGCGGGCTCTACGCGCGTTTAAACCCGGAACACGCCGCGCGCACCAGCGGCGCCGATGCCGTTTACACGGAAGCGGTCGGTGAAAAGCTGCTGGATCTGCTTAGGACATTCGGCCTGGACTTGGACAACCGCTTCTCACCCGAACGGTATTTCAACTTGGGCTTGGCCTCCGGTCAAACTTATGCGCCCTTGCTGACCTCCACCGGCTGCCCCTACGCCTGCGCGTATTGCGCCTCCCCCCTGCTTTATCCTGAGCACCACCGCCGTGAACCCGCCGAAGTGCTCGCCGAGATTCATGCCCTGCACGCCTTGGGCATCACGGACCTGGCTTTTTATGACGACGCCCTGTTGGTGGACGCCCCCACGCATCTGGAACCGTTGCTGGAGGAATATCTGCGCCGGCCGCTGCCCGTGCGCTTTCACACCCCCAACGGCCTGCATGCCGCCCATTTGCGCCGACCCACGGCCGAGCAGATGAAAAAAGCGGGATTTAAAACCGTTCGTTTAAGTTTGGAAACCGTGGACGCCGCCCGCCAACAAGCGACCGGCGGAAAAATCACCAACCCCGGTTTTGAGCAAGCCGTGGAACATCTAAAAAACGCAGGCTATCAGGGTGCGGAAATCGGAGTGTATCTGATGTACGGGCTGGCGGATCAAACCTGGTCGGAAGTTATTGCCGGCGTGGACTACCTGCAACGTCTTAAAGTGCGCATCCACTTGGCCGAATACTCCCCGATCCCGGGAACTCCCATGTGGAAATCCTGGGCAGCCTCCGGGCGCCTGGCCGCGGACTTGGACCCGCTGCTGACCAACAACTCCGTGTTCACCTGGAAATACGCCGGCTATTTGCCCGAGGAAATCGCAACCTTGAAGCTCAAGGTCAAGGCGCACAACCAAAGGTTGTTTTGGGCAGGGGTGAACCCTGCCCCTACAATATTAATACAAACATGAGATCGCCCTATTCCACGCATCACGCCCTCGTAGGGGCAACCCTCGCGGTTGCCCTCATCCGGTTGCCCTCATCCGGTTGCCCATCAACCGGTCGCCCATCAACCGGTCCCGCATTGTATAAATCATCATTTGGGATCAACACATCATTTCGATCATGGGTGATGTTGGTTTGGGCAGGGGTGAACCCCGCCCCAATGATGTTGATTAAAATCCCTCTCCTGTTTCTCCCCTCAAAACCCGGAACTTTTACCCGCGCAAATCCTTGTTTACAAATATAACCACTATATGTTATATTTTCATACTTAATAACATCTTTCTTAATACGAGGCGCTTATGTTTTATCCGCGGGCCTTGCACATCGATCAATTCAAAACCTCCTCCTTTCTCTTTGGCCCGCGCATGACGGGAAAAACCACACTATTACACTCGATAATATCCGTGGAATATATCGATCTCATGGATCCGGATCTCGAGCTTTCCTATAAAAGCGATCCCAAACTCTTCTGGCAGCAATTATCCGCCTTGCCGAAAGGCTCCTTGATTATCGTGGATGAAGTGCAAAAAGTGCCGGTCCTGCTCAATTATGTTCAAAAAGCCATGGATACGATGGATCAACGTTTCATCCTGTCAGGGTCCAGCGCCAGAAAACTTAAACGCGGCGGCGCCAACCTCTTGGGCGGCCGGGCATTGGATTTAAAATTGTATCCCTTGACCACCGATGAATTGAAGAACGATTTCCACATGGATCGTGCGCTGCATTACGGCACCTTGCCCAAAATTTGCGATCTGCTCCACGCTCGACAGACCGATTTGGTCAAGCAGCATTTAAAGAGCTATATCACCACGTATATCCGCGAAGAAATTCAGGCCGAAGCACTGACCCGAAATCTCGGCGCATTCAACCGTTTTTTAAACATCGCCGCGCAAGCCAACGGCCAGGTCATCGAATTCGCGAACATTTCCAGGGAATGCTCGGTGCCGATGAGCACGGTAAAGGAATATTTTCAAATCCTGGAGGACACCCTGATCGGCTTCTTCCTGTGGCCTTGGGATCGAAGTGAACGCAAGAAAGCGCGGCCGAAATTTTATTTCTTTGATTGCGGGGTAGCCCGCGCCATCCAAAACCGCTTAAACGACCCTCCGACCATGGTCGAAACCGGCATCTTGTTCGAGACCTGGCTGGTCAACGAACTGCACCGGATGCGTGACTATTCCCAAAAAGAGCATACGTTTTCTTTCTGGCGACAGCGCGAAGAAGAAGTGGATATCCTTATTTCCAACAGCCGCGGCCCGGTCTTCGCCATTGAATGCAAAACCGGCCGAGGCGACCTCAGGCGCCCGACCATTACCCAATTTCGAAAAACCTTTCCCAAGGTGCCTTTGGTGGTCGCTTCGCTGCGCGATAATAAACCCCGCAAAATCGGAACCCAAGACGTATGGCCCTGGCAGCAGGTATTGACGTATTATAAAGACAATCTATAAATATAAGTTTTTAAGTACAAAAATACGGATGTTTAAGCCCAAACTAATTTGAAAACGTGTTGGACCAAACCATGTTGACCGAAAACATTCGAACGGGCACGCTTAGCGACCAATTCTCCCCAAATTCTGTATTTTGTACTATAGGCACCTCTCTCTACAGAAATTAACTATACTTTTAAAGGTTTCCATATGAACCGCTGGGGTATTCCAAAAGAGCTTGAACAAGAAGTAAAAACACGTGACAAAAATTGTGTCTATTGCGGCATTCGTTTGCAGGAGGTTGTTGCTCGTAGCGGTTCCAGCGGGTGTTTGGGGACTTGGGAGCATATTATCAATGATGCCAAGATCATTACTCATGCGAATATCGTTCGCTGTTGCGCCTCGTGTAATTCAAGCAAAGGCACAAAATCACTTTTTGATTGGATGCGATCGGATTATTGTTTGCGGCGGAAAATCAACAAATTTTCGGTTGCTCCCATAGTCCGGAAAGCCTTGCGCAATATCTGAGATGGCCATTGTATTTACCGTAGGGGCGTATTGCGATACGCCCCTACATGATGACGTCAACGCCTCTTGCATGAGAAGATCAAGGTGGGGGAGATTTTAAAAGGCCTTTCCGTAAAAAAGCTAACCGGTTAAATTTTTCTCCATAATACAAAACACCACTTTTTCGTTCATGGGCTTTCGCTCAACGATCACATACCCCAGTTTTTGATATAAGCGTATATTGCCTGCGCTTTTCTCACCTGTGCCCAGCCGAAATATCCGGGTTTCGGGAAACTTGGCTTCCAAGGCTTTTACCAACTCCGCGCCCAATCCTTGGCAGCGGTAATCCGGATGGACCATCACCCTTTCCACCCAACCCACCCCGTCTTCCACGGCCCCGCGTACGGAACCGATGATTTGACGGTCTCGGGTGATTTTCAAAAACACTTTTCTGTGAAATTCAGTTTGCAGTTCTTCCCGGGTTTGCTTTAGCGGCGCAATGCCGTAATCCTGGTAGCGCTCGGCCTCGGTTTGGAAAGCCAACTTCTGCAGGGCTAGGATCTCCGCGAGGTCCGAAATCAGCGCCGCTTCAATTAAAAACATTTTGTCCTCCGGAGGATTGGCCGGCACCGAACTGTGTTCCTAAACATTGAAAATTTCCGTTGGCAGGTTAAAGCACTTCCGTCAGTGTCCGTGTGAATTTTCGAAACTCTTCCAGGCGGTCTACCAGAATGCCCCGGACGATTTCCAAATTCAATTTCCGGTAATCATGGATCGCCACGTTGCGAAACCCGACCATGGCGCCCAAACGCTCTGCCAAAGTCTGCTCTAAGATCCCTTGGGCAGCCAGCAACATGAATGCATCCCGGCTCTCCTGCGGAATGCCCAACTTTTTTACGCGAACGACATGCATGGCCAAGTCGATGGCCGCCTCGCAAGCCCGCTGCAAATTAAGAATAATTGAATCCTGCTTGGTGAAATTGTTCAATAAATTATTGTCATCGCCTGCGTATTCTTCCTGAATACGCAACAGACAGCGTTCAATGATGGCCTTTTTGTTCAGCAACACTTCATCCATAAATACTCCCCCGCTGCCGGACATCCTGTAAAATTCCGCGCCGTTCCTCATTGAGCCGTGCATAATCGCTGAATGCCAACATTTCAAATTCGGCCCGCTGATCCGGATTTTTCTCAAAAAGCAATTGTCCTTTGGAGACCACTTCCATTTTCAGAACCGTACTGGCTTCATGCAAATCCACCAAGTCGATCTGCCGGTGCATCTCCAAAGAAAGCTTCTGGCTCAACATCCAAAATTCCCATTTAGAAGTGGGCGAAGCGTGCAAAACCGCCAAATCCAGATCGCTGCCGCCATGTTCCTCGCCGGCAGCAACCGACCCAAATAAATAAAGTAATTCCAAGTCAGGCAACACCTGGCGAAGCTTGCTGCGCAATTGGGAGATCAGCTCTTCGTTGAGCACGGAAATTCCTCTTCGACCGTCGTGACCTTCCCGATCAACCGGCGGTAATGTTGATTAAAAATTCGCCTTATTACGATGATGACCGTGCGACTCGACAAAGGGAAGTATAGCAAATACTGCGGCTGGAGAACAACCCCAAATGCCGAAATGCCCCTGGAACGTTCCCTTCGACTACTTTTCGATTTGATAGAATCTTTATTTTTTTCTGCCGCTTTGGGAAAAAGTTATTTATAATCGACTTAACGATATCCAGATCCCCAAGGAGTTCTGCTTATGCCCGACTATGGTGGTGCCCACTTTGACCGCCGGCAGTTTCCGCGCCTCGATGCGACGCTGCCCTGCGCGTTTGATATTTCCGAGGAAGCCCTGCCCGCAGGGGTGGCGGCCAACGTGTCCTTGGGCGGTTTGCTGGTTTATCTGCCTGAACCCGTGTCCGCCGGGCAAGTGTTGAACCTGGCCATGAAGCTTCCCGGCACTCAGGAGGACCGTTTGTTCAAAGCCCGCGCCGAAGTGGTCTGGGCCCAGAACGGGCAATTTCAGGACGGTTGGTCCTGCCAGGTCGGTCTGCGCTTTTTTGAAATGTCACCGGCTTCTTTTGAAATCTGGAAGGAATTTCTTTCCACCTGGTTCAAACAGTCCTGACAGGGTGCTGAAAAAGTCTATTGCCTGTCCGGACGAGGAAGCGCTCTTGGGGTCCGGGTGAGCAAGCGTTGAAGAAATCCTTATCCGCAAAAGGATTTCCGATTCGAGCGAGCCTCTCCGAGGCGAGCGGCTTGCGCACCTGGACTTCAAGAGCTGATCCACCGGGGTTTTTCATCACCCTGCCAAGCAACGAAAAAGTTCACGCCACCACTTTCAACCCGCCGGGCACGGCTTGAATCAACGCCGGGGTGCGCCCGACGTATTCGGCATCGGCATGCAGCGGGTGACGCCCCCGTCCGCGCACCAGCAGGGTCCGGCATTGAAACAAGTCCACGTGAAGGTACTTTTCCAAATGCCCCCCGCGCAGCGCCCGCAGATACCCGAAAAAATTCCAGAGGTTCTTGCGTTTCATCAAACACACGTCCAAAAGACCGTCGTGCATGTCCGCCCGGCTGGAGAGGACCATGTCCCCGGCATAATATTTGCCGTTGCCCACAATTAAAAAATACCCGGTTTTAAGTTCCAACTGCTGATCTACCTGCACTACGATCCGGCGGAAGGGATAAAAAAAATAATTGGCCGCCGCCACCAGGCCGTAAGCCACGGCGCCTAAAACTTTTTTCAACC
>JAAXVQ010000108.1:0-958 GCA_013335425.1 Candidatus Firestoneibacteriota bacterium
CAGGGACGCCCCGCCGTCGAAAAGATTCCATTGCAAGCGTGCGCCAACGATATAGGCCGACTTGAAGTTCGGGGTCTCGATGATGGCCGGGTCATAAGCCTTATATTTGTAATATTCCTCATCCGCGTAAAGCATCAGTCTGGGCCACCAAAAGCCCCCGGCAGCGGCACCGGCTTTTTCCGCCCCGGTTTGCCTGGCGTCTTGGGCCTTGATATCCGCCCGTTCTTCCAACGCCGGCTTTAGATCCGCAGGAACGAGTTTGTCGTCGGGTACGGGCAGGTTGCCTTGCAGCAGACGTTCATCCTCGCCCAAGCCCATAACCTGGCTTAAATTCTTGCGCGTGATCAGCGCGTTGTCTTCGGCCAAATTTTTCTCCGCCTTGGCTTCCTCCAGTTGGGCCTCAATCCGCAGGACATTGAAACGCGTGCTGATGCCGCTGCGTTGGCCGGCATTGGCTATGGCCAAGTGTTCTTCCAGGGTAAGAATATTTTGATTCGCCACCTGCAAAAGTTCCGCCGCCGCCAGGGCTTGAAAAAAGCGCACCCGAATGGACTGTTCCAACAAAAAATCCGCGCGTTTGAGGTCCGCTTGGGCGGCCTGAAAATTAAAATCCGCGGCTTGATAGGCATGCAGCGTTTCCAAGCCGTCGAAAATCATCCAGGTAGCCTGCAGATCCAAAGTGCTGGAGGGCATGGCGCTGGGAAACTCAACGGCGGCCGGCCCAAAATAAACCCCGAGATAGGCGTACTTCGTGTCCAGGACCTGGTTAAGGCCCGCCGACAGGTGCGGCAGGTGTGCCGAGGCAAATTCCAGTCGTTTCCAGCTTGCCTCTTCAACAGCGGACACAGCACGTTGCAGGTCAGGGCTGTTTTGACGGGCTTCACCGATGGCTGTAGCCAAATTCAACGAACTTTTTCCAAGCCCGGCATCGCCTTCGGCAAATGCCAGCGCGGTTGCC
>JAAXVQ010000108.1:968-6867 GCA_013335425.1 Candidatus Firestoneibacteriota bacterium
ATTGTTCCCAGCAGCATGCTGAAGGACTCTGTTTTTTTCATAACCTTACTCTCCTAGGGAAAATCCGGGTTCCGCTTCCTTTTGCACCACGGCCTGCGCGGGCAATAAAAAAGCGGGGATAACGGCCAAACCGATGATAACCGTTCCGAAAATAAACTCATCTTCAAATCCCGCCACCGAAGCGGTTCGCACCATATGCTGGGCCAAAATCATTTATGATAGGGCTGGTGCCATGATGATGCCCAACCCTCATTAGCCCATAGCTCGGCCGCGTTCTTTGCCGGGGAAAACGTGCGGAACCACGGCCATGCCCGAGGGCCTGATGGCGCCGCCGAAGGCCTGGGTGATGGGCGCGACAATCAAAGGGCCGAGTCCAAGTCGCGCAGCCACACGCCGTTTTCAGACGCCATTTGCTCCATGCGTTTGAGTTCCTTGTCCGCCAACGGCAAACGGGCCTCGGCACGCTGCCATTGTTTCTGCGCGGTGCGGGAATCAAGTTCGACGAGTACCTGCCCGGCTTTGACCCGGTCCCCTTCGGTCACGTTGAGCCGGGTGACCCGGCCGGAGCCACCCGCACAATCATAGCGACAATCCGGGTGTCATCCGTGGACAGATAGGGTTGCAACCACGCGAAAAAAACAGCACAATTATCATCATAATCCGAAAGTGTCAAGCAGAAAGGCCGGTCCGTAAAATAATAAAAAAGCCGGCCCGAACAATCCGGGCCGGCCGAGAAACAATATTTTTCAGAGGATTAGGTATTTGAACTAAGCTCGCTCTTATTGGGCTCCCCTTTGCGCCGGAAACGTTTGGATTTAAAAAGTTTGGCGAAAGCGTCCAAACGCTCGGGGCGCAGCGTATCGCTGGCATGCAGGTTAACCGCCTGAATCGATTCAAATAAATTCTGCCAGACTTTAAGGACCATCAGACCATGCAGCGCCAAGCCGCCAAAAGCCCCGTCCCCAAGCAGATAATACGTTTTTTCTTTTTTGGAACGAACAGGCTTGATTTTTCCGGTTTTGCCCGCTCCCGCTGCAGAAGACTTTGCGGCCGATTTTAGGGGACGACGCTTTCGGGAAAAGCTAAAATCGAAAATTGTCGGAATGCGGACAGCCACATGTTGAATATAATTTTGCACTTGTTTTTTATGCGTCTTATTAAAACTCAAGAGATCAATCATGTTCATCTCCTCGCTCTCTGCCGAGATGGTTTTAGTATTAGTAATGCATAAAACATGCCTAATCCCAAATCATTCATTTTCAAAGATTTTCAAATCCGGCAAACTGCCTATGTTTCAATTTCTTACAGAATTGTTTCATTCGCAGTTCAAGTGCTGTAATATTGTATGCAGGCCATGTTGATGATATTAATCCACTGAAATTATCGGCAAATGCCGCCGTGAATCAAATGCCCATAATTTTTTCTTTGAATTTAGACCGTAGAGGACTCCGATAGGTTCTGCCAACCAGGAAAAAGCTTAAAAGGTCGACAAAATCAAGCAAATGACCAAACGGATAAAAAGAAGCCCGCCTCATCCGCGAACCATCCATCACGAGTTCAGTTTTTTTAGCCGTCCGAGGACAAAGCGCCTAAAGATCGCCGGCGACTTCCTGATTAAGGCGTTCAAAAAACGCTGTCATAAATTCGTGTCGGGCCTGCGCGAGCCGCCGACCTTCTACGGTCAATACCCGATCCTTCACTTTCCGCAATTTCACCTGGAATTCCCGATAAGCCGTATCTTCTTCCGTATAGGGTTGCGTATTTTCCACCTTCACCCCGGGATTATGCAAGTTGGCGCCGACTTCACCGGCAAATAAAAACGCCCGTCCAATGCCCACGGCGCCGATTGCGTCGAGCTTATCGGCATCAAACAGTACTTTGGCTTCCAGGGTCTCCGGCGCCAAAGTGCCGCGAAAACGATGGGCCGCAATGCAATGCGCCACCCGGCGGATAAAATCAGGCGCTCCACCCAGATCTTTTAAAATCCCTGCCGTCAATTCCGCGCCCCGGATCGCATGGTCGATTTTCCCATTGCTTAAATCCTCTTCACTGCGGGCTATATCATGCAAAAGTGCCGCACAATGCACGATGTCCGCTTCGGCGCCCTCGACGCGCGCCAAATGCAGGGCCAAAGCCAGCACGCGTTGGGTATGCTCCCAATCATGGGACCCCTTGGCCCCCTGAAAACGGAGGCGGACAGCTCCGCTAAGTTTCTCCAAATCCAACATCGGCACCATTCCCCCGCATCTCAGCCGGATGAGACCGGCCAACTATCCACGTTTTTGCACAGGACACAAAATTTGTCAATCGACATATTTTTTGCGTCCCGAACGGAAAATTTCCGGTTATAATGATCACCGGCAGCAATGCACCCGGGACGGGCCAATGGCCCCTCAATCCCATATCCCGGGAATTCAATTTTGGGGAACGCGACTTCACCCTCAGCCCTTAGCGGGGCCTCATTTCCCAAGTACCGGAGGCAGGGATGAAACCAACAGCTTGGCTGATTGGATTTGGTCTTTTCTCTGCCTGCCTGCCCGGTCACGCCTTGGGGTTGATCAATGATTTCAACGCACTGGTCCTTGAACCCGGTGAGTCCTTCTCCGCCGCGGGCACAATCTATAAAAACGTCTCCATCCATGTCAAAGCCAATGCCACGCTGATTTTGCCTCCCGGCACGCCGGCGGATCAGGCTCACTGGCGTCTGCAGTTGATCGCCCCTTGGGTCAAGATTGAAGGAAACATCATCGCATCGGGGGTCAGCAACAATACGCAAGGCTGTGGTTTGCCCGGGAGCAATACCTTCGGTCCCGGAGGCAGCGGCTTTGCGGGTAAAGGCGGCGACGGGTCAGCGGCGCCCGCCAGCGGCGGCCCGGCTTATGACGTCGCCTATCAGGAGAGCCCGGGCTCCAAAGGCATCAGCAATCCCAACGGGGGCGGCGGCAGCATCCGCATCGACGCGCTCAACTTGTCCTTAGGGGCATCTTCCCTGCTCGCGGTCAATGCCAATTCCCTGCAGACTACCGGCGGCGGCGGCTCCGGCGGCTGTATTTTGCTCAATGGGGTCCATACGTTCCTCACAAGCGCTTATACGTTTCGGGCCGCGGGCGGCCCCGGCCAGTTGCAAAGCGGTGCGACCGTAGTCGGCTCAGGCGTTTCAACCCCCGTGCCTTCTGTAACACTCACACCCCAACCCGGAGGCGGCGGAGGCTCCGGCGGAAGGATTAAGATTTTTACCTACCCCGACTACAACAACGGTGGAGGCTCGATTTCCGTGCCTGGTGGCGTCGGAGGCGGCGGAACCGCCGCTGATGGCCCTCCCGGCATCATCCAAGTCCTTCCCGCCCCGATTCCCGCCATCCCGCAATTGTTGACCCCCGGCGATCAGCAGGTCGTGGGTCAAAACCCTTCCTTCACTTTTTCCGGGGCCGACAGCATGCTCTCGCAATTTCTGCAGTACCATATCCAAATCACCGTCAGCACAGACACGGCTTTCGATACCCCCCTGGAATCCTATCAATCCTCCCTGGATCCGGGATGGGGCGGCCGCCAATATTTCCCTTCCAATGAGATCGCCACCTATAATCAAACCGTGCCGCTGGTTTGGCCGAAAACTTATATCTGGCGCGTCCGCGTGTACAACGGACAGGGCTGGAGCCCCTTTTCTTCCGTACGGCAATTTTCCACCACCAACAACGCGCCGCCTTTGATGCCTTTGTTGGTTTACCCGTCCCCCGGGCAAAACTATGTCAGCAAAACCCCGGCGCTCCAGGTTTTCGGAGCCGATCCCAACGGCAATTCCCTGACGTTTTCCCTTATCCTCTCTCAAGACCCCCATCTGGCCAATGCGCAGTTGTTTCAGGCCACTTATCCCGGTTGGGACCAGACTTCGTACCCTTCGGGCACAACCGCCACCTGCCAAATAATGAACACCACCGCTTACCCGGATGCCCTCCAACCCGGCACCACCTATTTTTGGAGAGCCACGGCTATCGACTTCTACTTGGGCACCAGCGCCTCGGCTATCGGTACTTTTACGGTCGTGGGTCTGCCGTCCAACCCCACCTTGATTTCGCCTCTTGACCAAAGTTCGGTAACAACCAAGCGTCCCGATTTGACCATGAGCGCCGCCGGCCCGACCAACAGCGCTCTGCGCTATAAGCTTGAATTGTCCTCGGACAGTTTTCAAACCATCATCACCTTTCTCTCGGAGAGCAGCCCCGGCTGGTCAAGCCGGGAATACGCCTCTCTATCGACAGCCAGCCTGCAAATCCCGGAAGCCTACGGCCTGGTTCCCGGAAAAACTTACGCCTGGCGGGCATCGGCCTACGATTTGGCCAATGACAATTGGAGTGAAACCTCCCAGGCATTCTCGTTCACCGTTATCACCCCGCCGCTGCTGCCTCAACTACTTTCTCCCGCCGACGGCAATGTGGCCCCCGATGGAATGATCCCTTTATATTTTTCAGCCATCAGCGAATCAGGCAACACCTTGACTTACCGTTGCGAATTAAGCGCCGATGGGTTTGGAAGCCTGGTATATGCCTCCGATCAAAATCAAACCCCCGCCGGTTGGAGCGCACCGATGTATGCCTCCGGAGCTACTGCCCAGTTCACCCTGCCTGCTTCCTTGGGCTTAGCCAGGGGAAAAACCTACGCCTGGCGGATTCAAGCGTATGACGGTCTCTCCTGGGGCTCTTTTTCCGCAGCCCGGACTTTCACCTTGGCCGATTACCTGGAAATCCTGACGTTTCGGATTTACCCCAATCCCGCTGTGCGCGCCCAAACTTTGAAACTGGAGTTGGCCGCCAGCGTGGACGCGGACGTCACGGTCCGCATCCTAAATATATTGGGAAAAGAAATCAACCGGCAGACCCATGCCTTACGCGGCGGCGCCACCCCGCAAATGCTTGACTTGGATATCGGCAACTTTGCCTGCGGCACCTATTTTTGCACCCTGGAAGCCCGCTCCCTTTTCGGTACGAAAAAATCCGTGAAACGTTTTGCGGTGGTGAATTGAGCATGCCTATGAAATTTTTCTCAAAAATAATTTATCCCGTTTGTCGGATTCTTCCTGCCAGACGCTCCCCTGCCCCACCCCGTTTCTGCCTGGCCAAACTGGCAGCCGGGATCCTCTTATGTCTGGCTGCGCTGGGTGGCTCTGGGGCCTATGCCGGAGAAGAATCTGTCGGTGCCTTGTTCACGGACATACCAGCCGGAGCCCGGCCCGCAGGCATGGGCGGCGCCTTTTCGGCCGTGGCCGAAGACGCCAATGTTATGTTCTGGAATCCCGCCGGATTGGTGCGCGTCCAACGCCGTGAACTGCTCGCGGCGCATACCCAATATTTCCAAAATTTCCGGCAGGAATATTTGGCGTTTTGCCTGCCCTGGTCGGAACAACAGAGCCTGGGGTTTAATGCGTTTTTTTCCTACAGTGATCCTTCGGAAAAACTGTCGGCTGCCGGCGAGTCGGCCGGAACTTTCACGGCCTATGACCTCTACGCCGGGGCCGCTTACAGTTATGCCCTCAACCGCCGTTATGCCCTGGGCGCGACGCTCAAAGGCATAGGCCAAATCATCGACGCCTATCGCGCCTGGACTCTGGCTGCCGATTTCGGTTTTTTGGCTTCCGAAGTGCTCCCCAACCTGCAAATGGCCCTGGTGATTAAAAACGCGGGAGCGCCCCTGACTTTTCTGGAACAACGCCATCCCTTGAACTGGAGCGCCGCGGCGGGTTGTGCCTACGCCCTTTGGAACAAACGACTGCTGCTCTCCCTGGATTTGGAAAAACCTTTTTTCCGAGAAATGAATTTTAAACTCGGCGCCGAGGGCGCGGTCATTGAAGACGTGCTTTTTCTCCGCGCAGGGTACGGCTATTTTCCTTCCGGCAGAGGCGCAG
>JAAXVQ010000109.1 GCA_013335425.1 Candidatus Firestoneibacteriota bacterium
CGGCGACGGAGAAATCCAAACCAATGAACCGTCCAGGGAAGAAGCAAACTTTGAAATCAATGCGGGCGCGAGTTACGCCAGTGAGGACTTCACAGACCTGAAAAAAGCTTTCGCGGACGCTGCCGCCTTGGAAACGGACCTTTTTGTAAGCAATGTCGGGGGAAACGGCAATTGGAAGGTAACCGCCGGCAATGCCTACAGCGGATATGTCAGCGGGTTTGAAAAGGTGCTGCCCTTTTTATCCGTAGGAATCAAGCTGTCCAATCTGTGGTCCGAGGAGATTAAAGGCGAAGTAACCGGAGAAGGAAACGCCGGAGAGACGTTTTCCTACCGAACGAGCATAGCGCCTTCGTTGTTCTCGATTGCAGCAGGCGTAAAATTGCAAACCCGACGACGGCCCCACGAGGTTGCCTTGTCAGGTTCGCTGCTGATCGGCCCGGCTTTTGCAAACGCGACCTTAAAAGGCAATGGGGCGTTTATGGATCGCGTCCACGGCTTCAACAGCGCCGTGGAGTATTCCGTCCCCATGTCCGGCACCGGTTTTTATGCCGAACTCGGCGCCGCGCTGGAATACTTGTTTTCTGAAAGTGTCGGACTGACCCTGGGGTGCGGGTATCATTACTGCGTGGTCGGCCAAATGCACAGCAACGCCAACGTGGATACGGATCGGGACGGAGTGACCGATATACACGCCAACGAAAAATTCACCCATATCAACGGAAGCGATGTGGTCTTTGATTTTAATGGTCTGGATGTCAGCGGGGGAATGAAAATTATTTTTTAGATGATCCGCCCAAAATGAAGCGCGGGATGTTTTCGTTAAACGCATAAGGCGACGTCGTCCGGAAGCACACATCAAATTTTTTACTTGGGGCATAGGTTGGGTGCATGGCCGGCTTACTTTGGGCTATGCCACGGCACTATTCGTTTTTTTTGACATTAAGTCCCGCAGGGAAGAGATGTGGCTTAAAGAAAAGTACGCGGACTATGCTGCGTATCAAATGCGCGTGCACAGACTCATCCCGTTTATTTATTAAACAAGAACCGCGAGTGTTTTAAGTCGTCTTTGGTAACTGGGCAATTGGCTTTTTAGGACACTACCGGCTTTTCTAAAACGTCCTGCCCGTTTACGTTGACACTTTCCAGGGCAAGTGCCATAAATTAACTGTGCTTTTAGAAAATCAGGTTATAAAGCACAAATCGTGTTATAACGCCGAAGTTTGTTTAACAGAGTAACGGGCAAAATTAAAAAAGTTGTTTTCAGGAACAACAGTTGCCGAACTGCGAAGCTTACCCGGCTGTTAGGAACAAGTCCTGCAATAGATTAGTCTTGCAAATTGAAAGCCTATGTTTTAATATTCAAGAATGATCACCAGAAGAATTCAGACGGCCGTGGAACGGTCTTTACGTGAGTTTCCCGTGGTGGGGCTTGTCGGCTCACGCCAAACGGGTAAAACTACGCTGGCGCGCAGCATCGCGCAAGCCGGGCGGAAGCCGAGCGTGTTTTTGGACTTAGAGCGTCCTTCGGATCTGGCTAAACTCCAGGACCCGGAGTTGTACTTGGAGCCTTTGGCGGATCGCTTGGTTATTTTGGATGAAGTGCAACACAAAAAAGACCTGTTCCCGGTTTTACGCGCTTTGGTGGACTCGCATCGGAAGAATGGGCGTTTTTTAGTTTTGGGCTCGGCGGCTTCGGAATTGCTGCGGCAATCCGCCGAAAGTTTGGCTGGGAGAATCCGCTACCACGAACTCGGACCTCTGACGTTGGACGAGACCGCAGTGCCATACGCCGACTTCAGGCGTTCGTGGGTTAGAGGCGGTTATCCGTTGAGCTTTTTAGCGCGTACGGAGGTTTTAAGCCTGGCCTGGCGGGAAGCGTTTCTGAAAACTTACAGCGAACGTGATCTGTTTCAACTCGGCATTCGCGTGCCGACGCCGCAAATCCGGCGTTTTTTGCAGATGGTGGCGCATAGTCACGGTCAAATTTGGAACCACAGTAAAATCGCAGCCAGCCTGGGTGTCTCGGCGCCGACGGCCCATCACTACCTGGATATCCTCACGGAAACCTTTATCCTGCGTCAGTTGCAGCCTTATGCGGCGAATTCAAAAAAGCGTTTGGTTAAATCCCCAAAAATCTATTTTAGGGATTGCGGGATTTTACATGCACTTTTACAAATTAACAACTTTGATGATTTACAGGGTCACCCTGCTTTGGGTGCTTCCTGGGAGGGGTTTGTGGTGGAACAAATCCTTTCATGTCTGCCGGATGGCTGGCAGGCGTATTTTTACCGTACGCAGGCAGGCGCAGAGCTGGATTTGTTTTTAATGGGCGTTAAACGGCAAAGGATCGCGATTGAGATCAAGTACAACCTCCGCCCTGTGCTGACTCGCGGGTTTAGGGAAGCTTTTACCGACTTGCATTGCACGGCGGGCTATATAATTTATCCGGGAAGAGAGAGCTACTCTCTGGCAGAGCATATAAAAACGCTGTCGATCATCAAGTTGGCAGATTTGTTCTAATACGGTCATTTAATATCGGAGTACACCCACCTCACAGCAAGAACCGTGCAAAATCGATCCGTGCTTCATTTGTAAAGGGTTTTAAATTTCCGCGCCTTCGGATTTGAACTCCTTGCCAGTCCCTGGGGCCTATGTTATAGTAAAATCGTTTTTAGAAAAAGTACGTTCGAAAAAAGTGAAAAGCGGTCTTTGGATCCGGTTTTAACCGGGATGACGGCTGGCGGATAGGGTGAGGGTTTATGGCTGAGATTACGCGGGAAACTGTGCGGAAGATCGCGCGGTTGGCCAATTTGAATTTGAGCGAAAGCGAACAAGAGCTCTATGCGGGGCAGTTGGAGAAGATTGTCGAGTATGTGCACAAGCTCAAGGAACTCGACACCACCGGTGTGCCCCAGACCACGCATGCGCTGCCTTTGCAGGATGTCTGGCGCGAGGACGAAGTCAAACCCTCTTTGCCGCGCGAAGACGCGCTGAGCCAAGCGCCGGACGCGGTGGACGGGTGTTTCCGGGTGCCGCGGATCGTGGAGTAAAGGTCAAAAGCATAGGACCTATAAGACGCATAGGACCTATCAGGAGAAAAGCCAAGCAAGATTCCAAGCAAGGTTACTGGAGTTAAGCGAAGGACTTTATGGCGTATTCAACTTTAAGCGCGGGTGAGATCGGCGGACGGGTGGCGCGGGGGGAAGTTTCGGCTGAAACCATTTGCCGGGCTTCGCTGGAGCGCATTGCGGCGCTGAACCCCCAATTGAAAATATTTCTCGCCGTGGATGAAGCGGGGTCCTTGGCCGCGGCGGCCGCGGTGGACAAAAAGCGCGCGGCCGGGCAGAAGCTGGGGCCCTTGGCGGGCGTGCCGGTGACGCTCAAAGACAATTTGTGCACGAAAAATTTTCCTACGACCTGCGCTTCCAAGATTCTCGACGGGTGGAAACCGCCGTACAATGCCGCGGTAGTGGAAGCCTTGCAGGCGGCGGATGCGGTGGTGATGGGCAAGGCCAACATGGACGAGTTTGCCATGGGGTCTTCCTGCGAGAACTCGGCGTTTCATCCGACTTACAATCCCTGGAACCCGGCCTACGTGGTCGGGGGCTCTTCGGGCGGTTCGGCGGCGGCGGTGGCGGCCGGGCTGACGCCCTTGGCGTTGGGTTCGGACACAGGCGGGTCCATCCGCCAGCCGGCGGCGCTCTGCGGCGTGATGGGGCTCAAACCCACTTACGGACGTGTGTCGCGTTACGGGCTCATGGCGTTCGCCAGTTCCCTCGATCAGATCGGGCCGTTTGCGCGCACGGCCGCAGACGCGGCTCTGCTGCTTTCGGTTATTTCCGGACACGACAGGCGCGACTCCACCAGCACGCAGGTGGCGGTGCCGGATTACGGCGCACAGTTGGCCGGCGGGCTCAAAGGGCTGAAGGTCGGCTTGCCCCAGGAGTACTACGGCGCAGGCCTGGACCCGCAGGTGCGCGCGGCTTTGGACGCGGCCCGCAAGGTTTGGGAGGACGCGGGGGCGGAGTTTGTGGAAGTGTCGCTGCCGCACACCGAGTACTGTTTGGCGGTTTACTACCTGGTGGCCACGGCCGAGGCCTCGTCGAATCTGGCGCGCTACGACGGGGTGCAGTACGGCCTGCGCGCGGGGGCGGACAATCTCATCGGCATGTACGGAGCCACGCGCGACCAAGGGTTCGGGCCCGAGGTGAAGCGCCGCATTATGCTCGGAACCTACGCGCTCTCGGCCGGCTACTATGACGCCTATTATAAAAAAGCGCTGCAGGTGCGCACGCTCATCCAGCGGGATTTCAACGAGGCGCTGCAGCATTGCGATATGATTTTCACCCCCACGTCGCCCACGCCGGCGTTCAAACTCGGCGAGCGCATGGACGATCCGCTGACCATGTATCTGTCGGACATCTACACCATTTCCGTGAACCTGGCGGGTTTGCCCGGGCTTTCGGTGCCGTGCGGCTTTACCTCCGCGGGGCTGCCCGTGGGTTTGCAGTTGATCGGCAAAGCTTTCGAGGAAGGCGCGCTTTTGCGCGCGGCCCAAGCGTACCAAAGCCTGACCGATTGGCACGCCCGTAGGCCGGGCAATTTGGCGTAATACGTTCGTTGTGTTTTGTAGGGGCATGACAGGTCATGCCCCTACGGTTCATGGACAAGGAATAGATACCCTGGGATAGGGTTACAAAATTCAGGAGGCACAAGGATCATGATCTGCAAGAAGTGCGGCAACAAAAACAAGTTTCAGTCGTTGGTCACGTATTTTGAGCCTGTGGAAATTTGGGAGTTCAACGACCAAGGCGCGATGACCCGTTTCAACCAGCCCGACACCGGGGATCTGGAAATCCGTCTGGCCTGCCCGGTCTGCAATTCCGAAGACATCGACGCGCAGGGTTATGACATCAAATCGTTCGTGGAAAGCCCCCTGCAGCGTTTGGACGGCGACCAATGGGAAGCCAAAATCAAAGACAGCGAAAAGAAATAAATTAAAATGTTCCCGTAGGGGCGGACTTCCACCTCCGCCCGCACCCATGGTTCAAGGGTTGCGGTTTGCATTTACCCGGACCAATGGTTTAAGGGCGTCGGTTTTTTGTGCTCTGTCGAATTCATTGTTACACGGGCGACGGTTGTCGCGTCCGCCCGAATGGGTCAAATGTTCCGGTTTGATGGCACGGTTTCACGGGTGAATGATTTTCGCCCGAATCAGGTGGTGGTGCGGCATGGCCGTTGAATACGAAATCGTCATTGGGTTGGAAGTACACGTGGAACTTGCGACCCGGTCCAAAATTTTCTGCGCCTGTTCCACGGCGTTCGGCGCCGAGCCCAACACTCAGACCTGCCCGGTCTGTCTGGGCCTGCCCGGCGCGCTCCCGGTTTTAAACCACGAGGCGTTGAACCTGGGACTGCGCGCGGCCCTGGCCCTGCAGTGCGAGCCGGCGGCGCAGACCAAGTTCGACCGCAAAAATTACTTCTACCCCGACCTGCCCAAAGCCTATCAGATCTCCCAATTTGATTTGCCCCTGGCCCTGCGCGGGCATTTGGATGTTTTCCCCGCAGCCGGCGGCGTGCGCACCATCGGCATTACCCGGGTGCATTTGGAAGAGGACGCGGGCAAGCTTTTGCACGAGAGCGCGGGGGGGCAGATCAGTACCGCTGAGAGTTCCCTGGTGGACTACAACCGCGGGGGCGTGCCGCTCATCGAGATCGTCAGCGAACCCGACCTGCGCACGGCCGAGGAGGCCTACCTTTACCTGGTGGCCCTGAAGGAAATCCTGCAATTTGCCGAAATCTCGGACTGCAACATGGAAGAGGGCAGCTTGCGCTGCGACGCCAACATTTCCGTGCGCCCCGTGGGGCAGCAGGCGCTGGGCACCAAGGCCGAGCTGAAAAACATGAACTCCTTCAAGCACGTGCGCGCCGGGATCGAGTACGAGGCCAAGCGCCAGATCCGGCTTTTGCGCGAAGGCGGGCGCGTGGTGCAGGAAACGCGCGCCTGGGACGCGCAAGCCGGGGTGACGACCTCCTTGCGCAGCAAGGAAGAGGCGCACGACTATCGCTACTTTCCCGAGCCCGACCTGCCACTGATCAACATCACAGCCGAGCGGCTGGCGGAAATTCGCGCCGCACTCCCGGAGCTGCCGCGCGCGCGCCGCGCCCGTTTTCAAGCCGAGTACGGCTTGAGCGAATACGACGCGGGCGTGCTCACCGCATCCCCGGAACTCTCGGCGTTTTTCGAAAGTGCGGCCCAGGGCACTTCTCCGAAAGCCGTGTGCAACTGGCTGACCGTGGAACTTTTAGGCAAGCTCAATGCCGAAGGTAAGGACATCAGCGCTTCCCCGGTCTCGCCGGCACAGCTCAACGCCCTGGTACGTCTGATCGAAGCCGGGGAGATTTCCGGAAAGATCGGCAAGCAAGTGTTTGCGGAAATGGCCGTCAGCGGCGAAGATGCTCCGGTGGTGGTCAAGCGTCTGGGGCTCTCCCAGATCTCGGACGCGGGCAGCCTGCAAAAAATCGTGGACCAGGTTTTGGCCGCGCACCCCGGGCCCGTAGCCGAGTACCGCGCGGGCAAGACCGCGACTTTGGGGTTTTTGGTGGGGCAAGTCATGAAGCTCTCCCAAGGTCAGGCCAACCCGCAAAAGGTCAACGAGCTTTTGCGCGCCGCCTTGGGCGCGATTTAAGCGCGGCGTTTATTTTGTTCGTCACCCCGTTGAAAAACGGGGCCCGGCAAAGACTGGAAAATTAAGGCCGCTGGATCCCGGATCGGGTCCGGGATGACGTCAAAAAAGCACGGTCACACAAAAAGGTTAATGGCGATGACGCGCATGGGTCATCGCCGAGCAGCCCGG
>JAAXVQ010000460.1 GCA_013335425.1 Candidatus Firestoneibacteriota bacterium
AGGTTGCCTATAAATTCACTGCCGTTGAAATCCTGATGTTTATAGCCTAAAAGCACTTCAAAATCGGGAAGCACCTTAAATTCCAATCCGCCGCGCAAAGTGGTGGAGGTCAGGCCGATATGATTGCCGTTGTTGGTATCTTCATTTTGATAATCGACCGAGCCTGTAATCCAGGACCAGGCAAACTTGCTCCCGATTTCCTTAAGAACAAAATTTCTTTTGCCGTCTCCGGTTGCATCTTTAATCTCACGGGCTGCCGCATATTTGATGATGGGCTGCACATAAGGATTAAACACATCCAAATCCAGACGGCATTCATATCCGTTCCGATTTGGAGTCGCCTGGCCGTAAGGGAACAAATTGTCTTCATAAGGAAAAAAAGCCAGCCGTTGGGACGCAAGAATACGGTTGTTGTACTTATTTAAGGGGTAGGCGGGGTTATAGTGCGGGAGGATCGGAGGTGTGGAAAACCAATTGCTGGCGGCATCCCAAGTATTGTTTTCCGTGATAATCGGCAAATTGATCCGCGCATCCTGCAAACGGGTTTGGGCGCCGGGTGCAAAATAGTCGCCGCCTATTTGAAAATAAGCAACCTTCAGTTTAAAATATTCGGTTCCTCCCATCAGGTTTAGATTGACGGCCTGATCTGAAAAATAATTGGCGCGACCGCTGTCGGTATTGCTTTGGCTGGAGGCGAATTCTCCCTGAACCGTAAGATGATCCGGCCATAAATTCAAGCTCCCATGAAAATCATTTATCCGATTTTTGAAAACCGCCGCTTGGGAGTCTCCGGTTTCCGGCACATCAAATTGATTAAGCACCGCGGCACCGCCCTGGAAGCTTTTGCTGAGATCCAATTTCCCTGCGGCGACCACCAAATACTGGTCGTGGGCAAACGTAAAATAATCAGTCGCAGTGCCTTGGACGCCGATACGCGCCCCAAAACTTTCTATGCCCACCCCAATATGATTCGGCTCATCTAAAAACTGGTAATAACCGACTTGGTACCCCGTCAAAGGCCAAGTTCCATCGGGCAGAAGGTAGGATTCCCTGCGGTTCCTTTGTTCCTTATCCGTAAAAAAACGCGCATCCAATTCATTGGCGTCATCCTGGGCCTGCAAAGTCAACGGTGTGAGCTTGGCGTTGTAATCCCCAAGACAAAAACTGACGGGATAATCGCCTTTGATATAAAGCCGGCGCACGGCATAGCTGTTTTGTTCACCCCAGTAGCCGCCGAAAACATTTTCCAAGCGAAAAACGGCTTCTCCGTTCAAATGATCTGTCGGGTTCACCAAAAAAGTAAGATCGATAAATTGATTCCAGGGACGATACCGAAGGGTAGCCGGCAACGCCGGGCCCGAACGTAAAAAATCTATGTAAGTGGTTTGAACAGCCGCGCTTAGCTTGATTTTACCTTCCTGGTCGATGGCCGTCGGCCGCGGCGCAGCCTCGGCATGCACTTCCTGGGAATCATCACCCCATTCGGAATTTTCAGAAGCGGGCATTTCCGCAGCAAGAACCGCTGCGGAAAATAAAAACACACCCGAAAAAATTGTCCCTACGATGGATACCGGCCTCAAAGTAAAGCCCCCTTCCGCTTATGCAAAATATCTAGAAATAGCTTTTAAATTCCAAATAAAATTGTTCAGCTCCAAAATCATTGTTCGAAACCGTTTGGTCCCAATGTTGGTAATGTTTCCAGCGGAAATACAAAAACGACCTGTCGCCGAGCATATAATCGATACCCGCACCCAAGCTTTTATCGTAATAATTGATCCCTGGTTGCGTTTGGTCGCTCAGCCAAGTTTCCAGCCCATATTCCGCAATTACAAACAACGGTGGAGACGGTTGATACGCCAACACCGCTTGCGTGTACGACTGGAACAACAGATCGGTACTTTGAAAAAACGGCGACCCCTGAACGCCGGGATGCAAATTTTGAAAATCCGAATATAATTGAAAAAACAACGGGTTGGAAAACCCCAAGAGCTCATGAAAACTCTGCCGAAAATCCAGATTTAAAAAAGAAATATATTTCCGGCTGCGGGCGGGGTCCGTCAGGG
>JAAXVQ010000461.1 GCA_013335425.1 Candidatus Firestoneibacteriota bacterium
CCATCATTCTCTGCTGAATCCACTTTTCACTGCGCCCGTATTTCTTCCATGTTTCCCGGGCGCGGTCAAGCGAACGAGCCGGATCGGCCATCTCCTGCATACGTTCATAACCAACCTTGGCCAACCAATGCTTAAAGGGGTCGGCTTTGGGGGGTGGAATGGATTGGATGATGCGAAAAACACCTTCGGTATTGGCGAAGTCGGTTTCACGCATTTTTCCGCCTGAGGCCTCAAATTTCAACTGTCCGGTTTTTTCGGACACTTCAGAATAGCCTTCAACTATTACCTTTTTTGAGATCACTTCAATATTTTCTTGGCCGATCATTTCCTGTTAGTGCTTCAATTACATCCAGCATTGAAAACCCCGTTTTTTCTGCGATAGTGACCTCAAGCCCAGATTAGTGATGTTCGGGGACTGACCTTCGGTTACGGTTAACCGATACCCGTCTCCTTACCAAAATTAAAACGCCTTTATTTAGTCCGTTTATGCCTGCCCATCTGTAACCCCGCTTCGATTTCCTTCACCGTTGGCAGGCTGCCCTTTAAGCCTTTAGGAAGCGCTTGAACCAGTTTGGTTTTCCAGGCTGCTACGCCAATCGGTTTTTTGAGGTCGCGGAGCGCATACTCGGCAACCAATTTATTTTTCGACTCGCACAACAGCAATCCAATAGTCGGCTTATCGTCAGCATGACGCAAGAGATCGTCTGCGACGGCTACGGATCGGTGGTTCCAAGAAAATCAAACAAGTAGGGATCTTTGAAAACCTGGACCGCCATGTCGGAGTCCGCAGGCGGTAACGTGGCTGTAAAATTGTTGTTGGCTCTCCCCTGTCGTTCATATGCCCGATTTCCGATTTGCAGTAATAAGATACTCCGACTCCAGCCATGTCGAAGGCTTTGGTGAGCATACCAAATCCGATGCTCCGCCTTATCCAACTTCTCCAGTAAGGTGAGGTTATGATACCAAGTAATTTGTGCAAGAGGCGCTTGCACAATTGTCCGGTTTGGCCACGCCGCAGCAAAAGCGCGCATATACTTGAGATTGCGTGGCGAGAGTCCCTGCATGTCCGGAAAAGCTTCGCGTAAATCTACGGCCAACCGGTCGATAACTCTCGCACCCCAGCCCTCACGGTTCTGTCGTTCTAGGATCGCGCGTCCGATGTCCCAGTAGAGCAGCACCATGGCGGAGTTAGCTGCCATCACCGTACGGAGCCGTTCTTCTTGGATGCGGCGTTTTATTTCAGTCAAAATATGCTCATAATCATCCGGCAGTCCGGCGTGCGAACCGGGCGCCGGGAAAGAAACTTCAAAATGTCTGCGCCCCAATGCCAACCGTGAATTATCCTCCAACGGCAATTTTCTACTCTTACGCATGACAAACTCCCATATTCATTGCAGATGTGCTTTAAGGTTGCTTCCTTTTAGACAACTGCCGCCCTTTAATCATTGCGTTCTGTTTAGCTCTTGTTGCTTTTTGTCTGTCATTTCGAGGCGTAGCCGAGAAATCTTAAAAAGTCCTTTAAGTATGAAGTTCGGTTCAAGATTCCTCGCTTTGCTCGGAATGACACCGTTAAAAGAGCCTTTCCGCAACAGTAACTATTTATAATGTCTCCCTTTTTATCATACCCCTGTCTCAAACCATGAGACTGTAAAAATTATTTTCTGGCTTTTGCGGCTTTTTGTTTTCGCAGGCCGGCTTCCAGGTGCCGGACGACCTCCGACTTCAGCGTTGCTGGGGCGAGCACTTCCACGTGCGGGGAGTGCTTGAGTATGTCCATGACCAACTCCCGGCTGTCGGAGTAGGGAACTTCCAAAATATAGTGTTTGTTTTCAAAACGACCGGTTTGTTGGGGGTGCCAGGTTTCGTCGGCTACCCAGCGGGAGCGTTCGAGGTCCAGTTGCCGGCGAAGACGCTCTACGGGGTGCCTGGCGTTGCGGAATATTTCATGGGCTTTGTAGATCCGGTCAAAAAGATCCATAAACGCTTTGCGCCTCCCTTGTTTCGGGAAAATTCAAAAACCGGCAAGGCCTAAAACCTATGAAGTTCGGGTTCGATTTTTA
>JAAXVQ010000110.1 GCA_013335425.1 Candidatus Firestoneibacteriota bacterium
CCGGCCCCTTTGAAGAGCTTGGCCAGCAACTGGTAAAACATCCAGGCATCGCCGCTGGCAGTACCCAGATAAGCAATGCTCGGATTGACTTTCCCCACAGCCTGAAAGATCCCGGCAAAGGCGGAATTCATCACGCCCGGGTTTTTCCAATGACCGCCTGCGAGCAAATAAACCGGTTTGGATGTTTTCATTTGAAAAGTCCTTTGATGTCATAATCAAACAACGCGCGCGTGCGGCGATATTTGCCCGAAGGGGATGGTTCCAAATCAGCCTGCAATTCCACGGTCACCTCGACGCCCGGACCGTAGAGGGTCTCCAAACGTTGACGCGCTTCCCGGGCAGCAGACATCGGGTTCTCCGGAGCCACCAGTTGCAGCCGGCATGTCTGCCGCGTGACTTGGTCCAAGACGTAGTCACGCGCGCCCTCCACCCGGGCAAGGCAATCGTCGATTTCCTTGGTCGTGACCAAGCGCCCGGTGTGGGTAAAAGTCACATTGGCGGCGCGTCCTTCCACGGCCAAAACCCGCATGCCTTCCCGCCGTCCGCAGGGACAGGCCGGACGCGGGTCCAGACGCACCAAATCCCCCACATCAAAACGCACCAAGGAGGTCCAGGGATTTTTAAAAGTCGTGACCAAAAGCCTGCCCAAATCCGGGCCGCCATGTTCAGGTTTCAGAGGTTCAAAATCGATGCGGCAAAAATCCGTGTTCTGGTGCAGCGTGCCGTGCTCGCATTCCATGAGCACATAACCCGTTTCCGTGGCGCCGTAGGAGCTTATCAGAGGTGATTGAAAAACACGCCGGATATCCCGCACGTGCAGGGCTGAGGCAAATTCATAGGTAAACAAGATGACCCGGGGCGAAACCACCTGCCGGCCATGGTCCAAAGCCCACCAAGCCAAACGCGCCAGCCAAGACGGATTGACCTCCAAAACTTCGGGCCGGTATTCGTCCAACTCGGCGGCCATGCGTTCAAAATGCGCATCGGTCCACTCGCGCGCGCTTACTTTTTCGTTTAGGAAAAGGAAACGCCCCAGCCGCCGTTCGGCCATGGGCAAATCGCCTTGGGAACGAAACCCCACGCTCAACGCACTGGTAAGTTGCGCCTCCGGCTGGGTTCCGTCCAGGTGGGCGGTGTGGGCATTGAGCTTCCAGGAGGCGATTTCCGAAGCGTCCCACCAGGCTTGGTTCCAAAGGTTGGTGACGCGCTCGGCGGTCGTGCCGCTGGTTTGAACATATTCAATTTCCTGATTTTTGATGCCTTGCGCCACGTCCCGGTTCTCCGGCACCAACCCTTGTGGAAAACTTTCCCGCATGTCCTGCTTGGTCAACTCCGGCAAGACGGCATAACGTGCGTCCACAGGCGCTTGCTTGCCGGGGTCCAAGGCACGCCAGGCTTTATACACCGGGGCCGTATCCAACGCCAGGTCCAAGGCCGACTGTGACTGCTGAAAATACTCATCGGAAAAAGAAAAGACTTTCATAAGTGCAACCTTCTTGGTTATTAAAATGACTGCACAGGGTAAGGGTTTATCTCCCCGGCAGTAATACGAAAAGGCCAAAAAAACTGGACCCGTTTGTTAAAAACGATTATACTTATGTCTTACGACGGCCGAACCCCCTAGGGTAATACGGTAGGGACACCCTTGACGCGCAGGGTCTGCCGCCGAAACATCCAACTACTCGCCAACAAGAGGATTGCTTAATGAGCTGCGTCAAAGGCACCGGTGTGCTGACCGTCTACGAATATTTGCGGTCCTTGGAAGGCGACCAAGGCATGGAGAAACTTAAAAACGCCCTCGAACCTACTGACCGTGATTTCTACTCCCGGCCCTTGTTGCCCGTCTCCTGGGTCGATTTCGGCTATTATATGCGGATGGTCGTAACCGCCGACCGCGTGCTGGGCAGAGGAAACTTCCAAGTCGTGAAAGACGCCGCCCGCTACAACATGGACAAAAATTTCAGAGGCATCTACAAGGTCCTGATCTCCTTCTCCAGCGTCAAATTTGTTTTCAACAACGCCAAAATGGTTTGGCGCCAGTGGTTCGACCACGGTGTTTTAACCCCCGATTGGCTCGGGGAAAAAGTCGGCACTCTGACCTTGACCGATTTTCCCGAAATGCCTCTCCACCATGAACACAACCTCACCGCCTCCATCGGCCGAATCATCGAACTCTCCGGCGCCAAGAACGTCAAATGCGTCCATGAAAAATGCCTGCGCAAAGGCGACCCGGGTTGCCAGTGGCATATCACTTGGGAGTAAACCACGCCCAAAATCCCCGCTTTAAGCGGCTCCGGTTTGCAACAGCAGTTGATTCAAGCGCCGGGTGAAGGCCGCCACATCTTTCAGCTTGTGCCCGGCCGCCAACTGGGCTTGATCATAGAGCAAAAACAGCGTGTCTTCCAATTGCCCGGAAAGGGGCGACTTCTTCTCCAACGCCGCCAGGGAAGCGATCAGCGGATGCTTGGGGTTGAGTTCCAAGATGAATTTCTGCGGCGGCAGCTCGCGCCCCATGGCCTTCCACATTTCACGCATGGATTTGTTCATGCCGAAATCCTCGGAAATCAAGGCGGCCGGGCTCTCGGTCAACCGGGGTGAAAAGCGCACTTCGGCCACGTCGGACTCAAGTTTTTTTCCCATATACGCCAGCAAATCCTTATAGGTTTCCCCCGCCTGCTTGATCTCGGCTTCCAACTGCTTTTTCTCGTCGTCGGTGGCATCCATGTCGCCTTGGTTGACGGACCGGAGCGGCTTTTGTTTGTACTCGTACAAGTCCGGCATCACGATCTCGTCTATGGGCTCCAAAAACAGCAGCACTTCCCAACCCTTGCTTTTATAAGCTTCCAGACGCGGCGCCGCCAACGCCTGTGCGCGGTCTTCGGCAGCCAGGTAATAGATGGTCTTTTGTTCGGGTTTCATGTCGGCCACGTATTGGTCCAAGGAGCGATACACCCCGGGTTCCGCGGTCGTGCTCTCAAAAAGCAACAAGCCGGCAATGGCCTCGTGCTGGTCGTGGTCATAGTGCAGGCCTTCCTTGAGCACCGCCCCGAAGGTCCGGTAAAACTTTTGGTACTTCTCATAATCCTTTTCCTTCATTTCCTTCAACACGGCTAAGATTTTAGTCACCAGGTTTTTGCGGATCTTGTCCAATTGCGCGTTCTGCTGCAGAATCTCGCGCGAGACATTCAAAGGCAAATCCGAGGTGTCCACCACCCCTTTGAGGAACCGCAGATACGGCGGGATGAGGTTTTTCGCGTCGCTCATGATGAAGACCCGGTTGATGTAAAGCTGCAGGCCGCGCTGCCCTTCCTTGGTGAACAAGTCCATGGGGGCCAGGGTAGGGATAAAAATCAACGCCTTGAACTCAATGGTGCCTTCGGCCCGGTAATGCACGATTTCCAAAGGTTCGGAAAAATCATGGGAAAGGTGCTGGTAAAACTCCTTGTACTCCTCGGCCGTAACCTCGCTCTTGTTCTTGCTCCAAATGGCTTTTTGAGAATTGAGGGTTTCGGTCTTGACGGTCGTGACCGGCTGGGCGTCCTTGACCGGCTCGCCTTTTTCGTCCCGCGGCGTTTCCGAGCGCTCCACGTCCATGACCACCGGGAACTCGACGAAATCCGAATACTTTTTCACCAGGGTGCGCAGCTCGTATTCCTCAAGATAATTCCCCGCATCCTCTTTCAAATGCAAAATTACGTCCGTGCCCCGCTCGGCTTTTTCCACCGGGGCAATGTCGAACCCCTGCTTGCCGTCCGAGGTCCAACTGAAACCTTCGGATTTCGGGGACTTGGTCAACACCGTAACCTTGTCCGCCACCATGAAAGCCGAGTAAAAGCCCACCCCGAACTGCCCAATCAAATTAACATTGTCCTTGGCTTGTTGTAGGGCGGCTAAAAACTCCTTGGTGCCCGACTTGGCGATGGTCCCCAGGTTGGTCGCCAACTCGTCGCGGGTCATGCCGATGCCGTTGTCCGAGATCGTCAAGGTGCGGGCAACCTTGTCCGCGCTCAGCTTGATCCGCCAAGCCGTTTGCCCTCCGGCCAATTCCGCATCGGTAATGGACAAGTAACGCAGTTTGTCGATGGCATCGGAGGCGTTGGAAATCAATTCGCGCAGGAAAATATCCTTGTGGGAGTACAGGGAGTGCACCACCAAGTCCAGCAACTGGCTGACCTCGGTTTTAAACTCCATGCGTTCGGCGGCTGACTGGGTCATGATGATTTTACCTTCCTTTGGGATCAAGGTATGAACAACTGGGACATATCAGTTTGGGGGGAAAATATAACACACCTGGAGAAAGGAATCAACCCTCAGAGAGCCAAGATGTAACGGTGTGCATCCCCCGCTTTGGCAAAGAGGGGGACCGAGGGGGAGTTGCTTTTAACGTTCCAGTAAACAACTCCCCCCATCCCCCTCTTTAGCAAAAAGGGGGAGGAAGTATTCCCGCGTTAAGCCGCGCTGGAAATGCGGAAATTGATCTGTTGTTCGCGCTGCATTTCCATTTCCAAATTCTTAATCCCCTGGAATCCGGGCACGTTCTCCCACAAACTCCAATACCTGAGGCGGTCTCCGGCTCTAAAGCACACCGGCAACTGCACTGGTTGCGCGCTCAGATAGCCCAGCTTCCGATTCCCGTGATACAGGGACGACTTAGCCAGCAGAGTGTTGAGGGCCATCAGCCCCGCTTGAATCTGTTCTGCGGTTGCGGCGGAACTTTTTCCCTTGCCCGCCCGAACCAACACCCGTAGCATCACCCGACTAAAAGCCCGCAAATTCTGTTCGGTGGGCGCCGCATGCCAGCGGTAATATCTCTGCGCCATTTTCTGCTTCGGCCCCAATTTGCCCGCAAATACCTCAACCTGTTCCAGATACTTACCCGCATCCGCCATAAAATCGCCTTCCGGGTGCAACAAGGACTGTAACCGACCGTTGAAGGGCAACAGCAGCACTTGCACCCCCCGCACACCTTCATTGCACTTCTCGATGGCTGCCTGGTTTTGCGCCAGCACCGTCGAGACTAAGGGCGCATACACGCTCAGCCTCTTTTTCCCCTGTGCTAAGGACTGCACCTGACCTCCCCAGCTTAAGCACCCGGCAAACTTTCCGGCCTCGTCTCCCTCGCCTAGTCCCAAAGCCGCGCTCTCAGGCTGCAGCCGCGCTAAGTTTTCCAACATGGACAACAACTGGTAGCTCTCCGTCTTGCCCAGTTCCCCGGGCGCGCTTAGGACCTTGACCAGGAATTCCAGGTCAGCCTCAAAAGTCGTTCCTTTTGCCTTGTCCAGCAGCGCTTTCGCTGTGAAAGCCGCTTGATTTTTAACAGTCTCTTCAAACAGCCAGGCCACCTGATCGGAGGCTATTTTCTCCCCGATCGGCACGTCCGCCTTCAACGAACCCTTCAACACACCCCAGTTACGGCTGCTCTGGATGATGAACTCCGCAATCTGACGGACTTCCGCCTCTCCGCCCTTGGACTGCAAGCCGCCCTCCAGGGCACTTTGCAACTGTTGCAGCAAGCTTTGCAGCGCGGGATCCTTGATCGCGTCCAACGTCACACCCTGCAGGGTCAGCAGCAAGGCTTCCGCCGAGGTATCTTCGCCCGTGCTCAGCAGGGCCTCCACTTGCTTGAGTACCGCCTCCCCCACGCTTCCGCCCTCCGGGGTCAAGACCTGACGGTACCCTTCCAACAATCGCAACACCGCCGTTTGGGTCACCCCAATGTCACGGCGCCCCAGTGTGTTTTTGTAGAAATCCGCCGCCCGCACCCGGCCCGCGCTTGGGAACCACTGCTGCAGCAGGGTGCCTCCGCGCACCTTAAAGTATTCCCAGGTTCCTCCCAACGCCGCCCTATCCTGTCCGGCCCGGAGGAATTTCGTCCGCCAAACATACAGTCGCAACATCGGATAAGCTGCGGCCGTGATGAGAACCGCCTGAATATCGTAGCCCGCCCGGGCCCAGACGCCATGCTCCGGCTTGCGCTCCAAGGCCGCTCGTTTGAAAATCGCCGGCACGATCAGCAGGAAGTCCATACCCTCGGTCGCATCAATTTGGCCGGGCCGCGCTTCAAAGCCCGCCCCAAACCAAGCACCGGTTTTCACCTTCACATGCCGACGCAGGTAATTCAGGTTTTCCCCAAAAATTCCCCCACGCTGTCCATACAGCAATTCGGAGAGAAAATGGTTCTGGAAAAAGGCGCGCCCTTGTGCCCCTTCCCCGGCCAGTTCCTGCAGGCTCTTGCTCACGGGCTCGGCTGTTAAGGCGTCTTTCAGGGACATCACCAGAGCCGACAAGACGTTGACCGACGCATGCACAGCCGCCGACGCCGCCATCAGTCCCAGCCATCCCAGCGGCGTAAAGGCCAAGGCGATGTTCACCGCTGTGATGATCAAGGCCGGCACCCAGACGCGTGCCGACGTCCGGGCCGGCTTCATCGGCAGCATCCACGCTTTGCCCCCGGACGCCCGCTCTTTTCCGGGGTGGACAAAGTGCATGGGAAAAAACACGCCGCCCCAGGACAAAACCGCCCATCCCACCTTCGGCCAGAAGGCCAACAGTGAAGGCGCCGCCCCCATGGACGCCAGCCCGATCAGCCCCAGCACCGCCCCACCCACCGCCCAAGCCGCCTGGTTTTCCACCAAAAACGACAAGCCGAAATCATACAACCTCCGCGCCCCAGCCCGGGACATCTTCGCGTTTTCAACCAGCCATTGGATCACGGGGCCGCGCGTCAGCGGCCAAAGGCCGCCGGTGGCCGTTGGTCCTTCTTCAGCCATGGATTGCTGCAATTCATCAGCAGCCAGGCGCATGGGTGACA
>JAAXVQ010000462.1 GCA_013335425.1 Candidatus Firestoneibacteriota bacterium
GCCCGCGCCAGCACCACGCGTTGGCGCTCCCCGCCGGACAAGTGCCAAGGTTTCTGCTGACGTTTGGCCCCCAGCCCCACCCGGTCCAGCACGCGGTTCACGTCCCGGGTTATGGTGCGGGCCGGAAAGTGCATGACGTGGAGGGCCAGGGCGACATTTTCAAACACCGTCAAATCATAAAGCAGGTTGAAGTCCTGAAAAACCACGCCGATTTTTCGACGGAAATAGGGGACCTGCCGGGGCTTAAGTTTGGCAATGTTCTGGTCGCTCACGATCACCTGCCCCGAGGTGGGTAAAAACTCGCGGAACATCAGCTTGATGAGCGTGCTCTTGCCCGCGCCCGAAGGGCCCGTGACCATGACAAACTCGCCGGGCTCGATTTTTAAATTAATATCGCGCAGGGCCTTGAATTCATCGGCATAGGTCATATGAACGGAATGAAAGCGGATCACTTGGGGCCGAGGCCTCCCGGAAATAAAGTTCTGCAGGAATTATAACCCAATTTAAAACAATTTTGAAAATTATCGGATTATGCGGTGATGGGTTCTTTGAAAAAAAACCCAGGGGAAAACATGCCCGCCGAGCACCGCTTTTAATTCTCAACTCATGCGCTCTGCAAGACACGGTTGGTCTAATGGCTGGACGCGCGTGACCGCCAATACGGATGGCTTGATCGAGCGCTTAAGCGAGCCCCGCATGACGTCAGGGCCGTTTTCCCCTGGGTTTTTTTTCAAAGAACCCATCACCGCATCCTAAATGCCGTTTCAAAGCTTCCGCCATTTTCCGGGCGCGTTGTCGGAGCTGCCTGACCCTTGCCCCTTGCGCCCGCCGCAGGGCCGCGCCGCACGCCAGCATAGTTGCCAGCGCCTTAGCCTTCTTGAGATCGCCCAAGTTAGGTGCCTGCAATTCCTGCAGGAGATGGGTCAGTTTGGGGTCATCGCCCCATCCGGCCACGGCCGCGCCGGCACTGGCTCCTAAAATCAATCCGTGGTAACGCATGGACAGCACCCAGCCCACACCCTTAAGCGCGGCCACAGCCTGCGCCCAGGATGCCTCCCGTAAATCAATGATATCCTTTTCAGCAACCGCTTTACCAGGCAAAGCACGCAGGCACTCCCGATCCCCGCCGTTTCCCAACACCAAAAAACGCACCCGCCGCCGTTGCGCCCGCGCCAAGCGTAAAAAATCCGCGAACCAGCCGGGCTGCCCGGCGGCCAAACCGTCACTCCGCAGGCAGACGGCCCAATCGCGGCCGGGGTGGGGCCGCATCACCGGCAAAGACCAAACCCAATCCGCGCCCAAGGTCAACCGCTCCGCGGCCACGCCGTTTTCCCGGCACCAAGTCACACCCGGCGCATCCCGCGGCATCACTTTCTCGGCTCCGGGAAGCACACGGCGGCACAGCCAACGGTTGAGGTTGCGGCGCAAGGGTCCGAACCCTTGTCCTGCCAAGTACACGCGCTTGCCCCACAAACGCGCCCAGGCAATCAAGGCCAGATAATAGGCCGGTGACCAAGGGCCGGACAAATCCTGAATCAATCCGCCGCCGCCGGAAAGAAAAACGTCGCAATCCCGAAGCGCGCGCGCCAACGCGATCGGGTTCCACCGGTCGACGGCGGCCACACAGTGGCGCGCGTGCGTGACCACCGGGTCAACCGAAAGCACGGTGAGGGTATGTGAGGTCGGGGAGAGGGTCTGTAAAAAAGCTTCCAAAATCCACTCATCCCCCGCATTGCCGAACCCATAATAGCCGGAGACGAGCAAGTTCATGGACGGTTGGTAGGGCGTGGTCGGGTGTGCAGTTGCCACAGCAGCGCCAGGCCCGCGCCGCCGATAAGCGTTCCCAGCCAGAGGCCGTGAAACGAACGCAGCATGCTCACCAGCAGAGGGGTATGCAAATGACAGAAAGAATTGATCAGTGAAATGGGGCCGAGCAACCCCACCACCAACAACAGCTTGGGCCACCCGGCGGATTTAAACGCTTCCAAGCGTCGGGCGCCGAGCCCCAGCAACAACCAGGGATACCCGAGCATAAATTCCTTAAAACGCGGACGGG
>JAAXVQ010000111.1 GCA_013335425.1 Candidatus Firestoneibacteriota bacterium
GGTCCAGGTGCGCAAGCCGCTCGCCTCGGAGAGGCTCGCTCGGATCGGAAATCCTTTTACTGATAAGGATTTCCTCAACGCTTGCTCACCTGGACCCCAAGAGCACTTTTTGGTCCGGAAAGGTAATGGACTTTTTCAGCACCCGGTTAGTGTTGCGGCAGGAAAAAGGTTTGCGTATTGTCCAGATCGTCCTTCACCAAGGCACAGAGAGCCTGGATCTGGTCCGATTTGAGGCCGATGCGCAGGGCCGCCTTGGAACTGACTTCCATGTTCATGCCCTCGATGCCCAGACCCAGGCCGATGAGTTTGGAAATGGCATTGGCCACGTGCACCACATCCGTGACGGGCTCGGGAGCCAGTTCGGGCTGGTGATGGTTGGCAATGGCCTTGACCAGTGCCTCGGGAAGTTTCCAGGTTTCGGCAATGACGGCCCCGACTTCGGCGTGATCCGTTCCCAAAAGGGCGCGTTCGGAGGCAATGTACGAAATGTTTTCATTCAACATTTTATTCGTGATCTGTTGCCCTACGGCCTCGTGCCCCAAGTGCCGGCCCAAAATCAGTTTGCCCAGGTCATGCATCAGCGCGGCCGCAAACGCCGCCGGCGGGATGGGCGGCTTCACAAAGTTCGGCAGATGCTCCACCACCAGGGCTGCGCCCACGCTGTGATGCCACAGCTCGTTTTCCATCAATTGATACCCGGGGCAGGGTTTGCTCAGCGGGTCCATCAAGTGGTGGCTCAACACCAACTTTAGCAAGGTGCCGGTGCCCAAACGCACAATGGCGGTCTGCAGGTCATAAATGTTGGACTGAGACTGACTCCAGGCCGAGTTGGCCCAGCGCAACACTTGCGCCGTCAGGGCCTGATCATATTTAATGACATGGGTGAATTCCTCGATTTCCGAGCTGCGGTTGGCCGAAAGTTCCGCCAGGCGCACAGCCGAGAGCGGCAGGGGTTTTAGGTTGGAAATTTCCGAGAGTTTCACCGGACCTAGCATGACCCGGCCCCCGTTTCCCCCAGGTCGATCCAGCCTTCGCCGGTTTGCAGGTTTAAATACAGGCTGCGCACTTGTTTGCCCCCAACGGCTTGACGACGGACCGGGATGTTGTTTTTTTTCAGAATCTCGAAAGTTTTGTTTGCATTTTGCATGCCTACGGCAAACATCTGTGGTCCCTTCTCCATCAAATTGGCGCCGCCGGCCACCTGGGCGATTAGATGCCCTATAAAGGCACCCTTGGCAAAGGCAGCGTCCAACATCCGCGGGAGCCCCGTGTCCACGAAAATAAACGGGTTTTTTTGAGCCATGTCCGGGTGCACCCGTGATTCCGGGAGCATGGCATGAAACAGCGCCCCTACTTTGGCAATCGGGTCAAAAATGGTAACACCCAAATCACTGCCCAGGTTGTTCGCCACCAACAGGTTGGTAGTGCCGGCGAAAAGAATCATATCAGAAACCTTAACGCTGATGGTCATGGATTTCTCCGGCATGGCTGCCTCGTTAGGCTTTCCCGGACCGCCAAAAAGCGACAATTGGGCGACGCGGGAACTCTTTATATAGGGTCGGGGAAAAACCAAAAAACTTAATGTCCGGTCATAGATTTAAAAATATGTTGGTGGGCGGAGAGATTTTATATACAATATCTACATACCGCTGCCGAAAATAGTAGTGGGAGATATTCAAATGCCAAGGAGGTTGTATGCTGAAATCGGATTTTCGTCAATGGCTGTCACGGGTGGTTTTGGGCAGCGTCCTGATGGGCGGCCTGCTGTTCAACTTCGGCTGCGGTCGGGGGCCCACGGGGCCTACCGGGCCTGAGGGACCTGCCGGCCCTACGGGTGCGACCGGGGTTGTGCTCTTGAAAGAGTATACGGGCACGGCCACCATGGCTGATTTTTCAGTCGATATACCTGAGATTTTGGGGAGACGTTCCACCACATATGTGGAAACCTACTGGGCGCTTGCCAGCGCGCCGGACATTTGGACGCCGATGGCGGATGGTTGGACCAATCCCGGCGATCCGCCGCTTACCTCGCGGACCATGGGTGTATCTTGGACCTTCGGCAAAGTGTATTTGGCCGGGATGAAGGTTGGGGATTTGTACCTTATCCGGGTGTTCCAGAACAATTAGCCCGGGGTCTTACAGCAGGGAGGGTTTCATGAATAGCTTGCGACCCTTGGCATGCCTGCGTGCTTTTGGCGTCCTGTCCGCCCAGCCCTTGGGGGTATGGGCGGACAGGACGGAAAGTGCGCCTAGTCCGATCACGCCACATAACCTTCCACGTTCTTTTAAAAAACCCCATCCTGATGTCTGCGCGGTTCAAACAGGCCGTCATTGGCCGACGTTGTCCTCGGGGTTATCACGCCTCGGGGGAAGCCGCCTTGGTCCGGGGTGCGGTTGCGCGAAATGACGGCCTTGAGGTTACCGCGTATGCCCGGCCCTTAAAGCGGGCTTTGCGGAAATTCGATCCGGGTTTTGGAAGCAGGAGGTGCGGTCATGGAAAAACGCAAACTCAAACGGCGGCATTTAATTTTTTACCTGCGGGTTATGGAGGACGACAGCCCTGACGTGCTGGGGTTTATGGTGGACATTACCACGGAAGGGATCATGGTCATGAGCGAACATCCCTTGGAAGTGGGCAAAACCTTCCGTCTGAAGATGCGGGTCAAGTCGTATACACCGGAAGAGAAGTACCTGAAATTCACGGCTGTGAGCAAATGGTGTCACCAGAGCGTGAATCCGGATTTTTATGACACGGGGCTGGAACTGCTGGACATCACCCCGGAAGATTATAAGGAAATCCGGCACATGATCAAAGAAATAGGATTTAACGATTGAGCGGCTGCGGCCAATCGCTAACCCGGCATTACTCGTAGCGCAGGGCTTCGATCGGCGAAAGCAGTGAAGCTTTGCGCGCCGGCCAGAATCCGAAGACAATCCCGATGCCCGCGGAGAACACGAAGGCCAACAGGATCGACGGAACGGTTAAAACGGCGGTCCAACCGGCAAAGGTCGTTAAGAGAAACGACAGCAGCCCGCCCAGCATGACACCCAGCAGCCCCCCGCCCACGGAAAGCACCGCAGATTCCATAAGAAATTGCCACAAGATGGCGCGCCGGGGAGCGCCCACGGCTTTGCGCAACCCGATCTCACGGGTACGTTCGGTCACCGAGACGAGCATGATGTTCATGATGCCGATGCCGCCCACCAGCAGGGAAATCGCGGCCACCATGCCCAAGAGCATGGTGATGGTTTGGGTGGTGGAGACCATGGCTTGCTGCATTTCAGCCATGTTGCGAATGTCGAAATCGTCATCCTTGTAAGCCGGCAGGCGGTGACGTTTGCGCATAAGCGTCCGGATCGCTTCGGTCGCTTCGGGCATGCTTTCCATGCTGGTGCATTCAATGGAAAGCGAATTCAAGTATTTGTTGCCCACCACGCGGTTCATGGCCGTAGCGAGCGGCATGATGATCGTATCATCCTGATCGCGGGGGCCCTGGGACCCTTTGGCCGGCAGGATGCCGATCACCCGGAAATTGATGTGGTTGATCTTAACTTCGGTTCCCACCGGGTTTTCCTGGCCGTATAATTCGTTCACCACGGTTTGCCCCAAGAGGGCCACGCGCGCCTGGGCGGTGTTTTCCTGGTCTGTGAAAAATCGTCCATAGTAGGGCGTCGAGGCGCGCATGGTTTCATAGACCGGCAGCACCCCGGTTACTTGGGTGTTGGCGTTTTGATCTTTATACACCACCTGCGCGGCTCCGGACACGTTGCCGTCTACGGATTTAATGGACGAAGAGGCGCGCTTGAGGGCGTCGAGATCTGCCAGGGTTAAACGGCTGGTGCTGCCTTGCGCCCCATGCACGCCGAACATGGAAGGGGCCCCGGGGCGAAGATAAAGCAGGTTGGTGCCCAGGCTGGACAAACGCGCGCGGATGGCCATTTCGGCGCCGCGCCCGATGGCGAGCATGGTCACCACCGAAGCCACGCCGATAAGAATACCGAGCACGGACAACACGCTCCGGGTTTTGTTGGACGTGATGCCGCGCCAGGCGGTGGCAAAGAACTCCTTGAATTCCGCCCAACGCACGGCCAGCGAGGAAGTGAGCAACCTAACTTCGGGCACGGACGGAAGTTTGGTTTTCTTTTTGGTTTCTCGCGTTTTTTCATCCCCCACGATGCGTCCGTCTTTAATATGGATAATGCGCCGGGCATGGGCCGCAATGTCCGGTTCATGCGTCACCATGATGACCGAAATGCCGGTGTCATTCATTTTTTGCAAATAGGCGAGAATCTCATCGGCTTGATCCGAGGCCAAATTCCCCGTGGGTTCGTCCGCGAAAATGATCTTGGGGTGGCCGACCAAAGCCCGGGCAATGGCCACGCGCTGCTGCTGTCCGCCCGAGAGTTCGTTGGGGTTGTGGGAAAGCCGGTCGGCAAGTCCGACTTGAGTCAGCAGTTCCCGGGCGCGGTCCAGGCGGTGTTCCACACCCGCATAGATCAGGGGCATGGCCACGTTTTGTAGGGCGCTGGTGCGGGGCAGCAGATTGAACATCTGGAAAATAAACCCGATACTGCGCGAGCGCAAGGCCGCGCCTTCGTCATCGGAAAGTTTGGAAACGTCCTTGCCCAACAGGCGGTAGGTGCCGTAAGTAGGCCGGTCCAAAAGCCCCAGGATCTGCATGAGGGTGGATTTGCCCGACCCGGAGGGACCCATGATGGCTACGAACTCGCCTTCGTGGATCTCCAGGTTAACTTCCTGCAGCACCTTGAGCTCCGTGTTCCCGAGAAAGTAGGAGCGCCCGATGTTTTTCAGTTCGATCAACGCAGCCATCAGTGTCCGCCTCCGCCGCGGGAAGAAGACCCGCCCCGCGGGCCCATCATCAACGGGCTGGTGGCGGTGTTGGCGGTTTGGGGGCGATAACGGACATGCTGGATGACAATCTCGTCACCTGCGTTGAGTCCGGAAACAATCTCCACTTGGGTCCCGTTTTCCACACCGGTCTGGATGTCGGTCGGTGCGGGTTTGCCCTCGCCTTTGGAAAGCAGCACGTATTTGTCGCCGTTGGGGCGCACTTGCACGGCTTGGATGGGGATCAACAACACGCTTTCCTTCTGGTTCACCACTAAGCTGATGTTGGCGGTCATTTGCGACCGGAAAAACGGCGGCACGTTTTCCGGCACGATTTTGACGCCGTAGGTAATGACGTTGGAAGTGTTTTTACCTTCATATAAAATGGCCAGCACTTTGCCGGTGATTTTTTGAGCTGGGTAGGCGTCCAAGGTAATCAGGGCCTTCATGCCCAACTGCACGCGGCTGATGTCCACTTCGTCCACCTGCGCCAAAACGATCAATTGGTCCGAAAGCGCAAACAGCACCGTGCCCGCATCGACGGTTTGGCCGGGAACTACGTTGTCCAAAATCACCAGGCCGGAAATGGGGGAGAGGATCGGCGCCGGCTTGTAGCTTTCTTCCCAGCGTTTGCGTTCCTCGGGACCTTGGGCCGTGGCCGAATCAATGATGGCCGCCCGTTCCGTGGAACTCATCCAAGCGATGATCTGTCCGGCTTTCACGCGGTTGCCTTCGTCCACCAAGATTTTTTCCATACGTCCGGAAACCGGGGGTTTGATTTCCACCCGGTTCAAGGGCACCACGTCCCCGGTGGCATCCACGGTCTCCGTGACGTTCCCCAGTTTGACTTTTACCAGCCGTGTTTCTTGAGTTTTATCCTGGCTGTTGTTTTTTCGGCAGGAGAAAAAGATAATGCTTCCCGCCAGGATGAAAAGTCCGAGAAAAATATAGATCCGGGTTTGGCGCTTCATTTTTCCTCCAAAGTGGTTTGCAGGGCATTTTGCCAGTTGATCTCCGCCAGCACGGCGTTCAAGCGTGCGGACAAATATTGCTTTTCATACACCACCAAAGCGGTGACCACTTGGTTCCAGTTTTCAAACACCAACAGGCCGTTGGAATATTCGATGTTCGCTTCCGCTTCGCGCTGTAAGGCCGCGTCCTGATATTGTTTTTGGACCCCCACTTGGGCAATGGCCGACATGAGCGCGGACCAGGAACTTTCGGCCGCAGCTTGGAGCTGCTCGAGATCGGCGGTTTTGTCGGCTTCGGTTTTATCCAATTGATCTTGGGCGGCAGCCACCGCAAAGTAAGTGGTAGTCGGACCGCCGGAGAAAATCGGCCAGGTGAGGTTAAGGGAGGCTGTCCAAGCCGGATTGGGAGGGAAGAAAGTTTGTCCTGTCCAACCACGTGTGTAATTGGCGCTGAGATTGGGCACCGCCTCGCTCCAAGCCTGCTGGAGGGAAGCGCGGGATTGCGCGATCGCGGCTTCGTCGCGCCGGATTTGCGGCAAATTGGGCAAGGCGGCGGCCATGGTTTCCCACGCGGGGGCGGCGGGGATATAACATTGGTCGTTGAGCGTGCCGGTGGCCGCCGCCGGGCGGCCCAGGGCGTGATTGAGCGCCTGTTGGGCCACGCGCAAAGTTCTTTGCGCCTGGGCCAAGTCCGCCTCGGAGGCCGAGAGGTCCGCCTGGGTAATGAGCATGTTGCCTTTGGATTCGCGCCCGGAATTGTACGCCAGGGCGACCATCTGGGCATTGGTCTGCCGAATTTTGCGGATTTGCTCCAAGAGCGTGATCTGTTCCTGGGTATAGAGCAGTTGGAAGTAAGCCTGGCGAAGCTGATACCGGACTTGAGCCGAGGCCAGGCGTTCATCGCAGCGGGCCTGGTCCAAGCCGGCGGCCGCCAGCCCGATACCCGCGTAGTCCTTTAAGTTG
>JAAXVQ010000463.1 GCA_013335425.1 Candidatus Firestoneibacteriota bacterium
GCTGGCACGTGCAGGCGAAAACTTCCGCTCCCCGTCCGACTTCCGGCGAGTGAAAATCCTACTGGTTTCCGCCAACCTTGAGACCAAGCCCGCCCCGGTGTATCCGCTGGGCGTGAGCCGCTTGGCCACGGCGCTGCGGGCTCACGGCCAAATCGTAAAAATTTATGATTGCCTGGCGCAAGGCCTGGTGGAACTGACCCGGGCCGTGGCTTATTTTAATCCGGATTTGATCGGGGTTTCCCTGCGCAACGTGGACAACACCGAGAGCGCCGGCACCCAAAATTATCTGGACGGCTATCTCGACGTCATGGCGCGTTTGCGCGCATCCTCCCAGGCGCCGGTGGTTTTGGGCGGCACCGCGTACTCCATTTTTCCCGAGGCGTTGCTGTTGGCCTTGCAGGCCGAGTTCGGCATTTGCGGGCCCGGTGAGGAAGTTTTAACGGAATTGGCCCAGGCTTTGGAAAACGGGCAACCCCCGGAAACCGTGCCGGGTCTGATCATCCGTTCCGGGGACCACGCGCTGCGCACCGCGCGCCGGACCGGGGCGGCGCAGGTACTGCCGGGCGTGGTGCGCGATCCGGAATTGGCGGATTATTACTGGAGCCAGGGCGGCAGCCTGAACCTTCAAACCCAGCTGGGTTGCCGGCACGCCTGCGTGTATTGCACTTATCCGCAGTTGGACGGTCCCGGCTGCAGGGCCCTGCCGGCCGAAGCGGCGGCCGAGGAGATCCGGCGCATGGTCTCGGATTTCGACGCGTCGCACGTGTTTATCACGGATTCGGTTTTTAACCTCGACCCGGAGCACGCGGAACGGTTTTGCCAGGCCCTCATCCGCATGGGGCGCCCCGCGACTTGGACTTGCTTTTGCGAACCCGGCCGGCATCCCGGGAACCTGCTGAAGCTCATGGCCCAAGCCGGCTGCACGCATATCGAATTCGGCACCGATGCCTTGAGCGACAAGGTCCTTGCCGCCTATGCCAAGCCGTTTTGCACGGCGGATATTTTGGCTTGGAGCCGCGCCGCGGCGGCGGTCGATATCCACCAGGCGCACTTTTTGATTTTGGGCGGGCCCGGGGAAACCATGGAGACGCTTTCGGAAACTTTTCGGGTTTCGCGTGAGATGAGGCCGGCGGTTTTTTTCCCCTACCTGGGGATGCGCATTTTTCCCAACACCCCCTTATACCGGCTGGCCGTGCGCGAAGGCGTGCTCGCAGCCGGGGACGATCTGCTCGCCCCGCGCTTCTACTTTTCCGAGCGGACCCCGGAATCCTGGCTGGCTGTGCAGGTGGAAGCCCAGGCGCGCCGCGATACCCGCTGGGTCACGCCGGCGCTGTGGAAACAAAGCGAAGCGGTCATGCCGAAGTTGCGGGCGCGCGGCAAGAAGGGGCCGCTCTGGGAGTACTTGGCCCATTGATCCCGACGGAAGGATCGTTCACCCGAACATGACAATTTCCGCAATCTCCCTGCTGCCGCACAAACCGCCGGCCTTGCTGGTACAGGAAGTGCTTGAGGTTTTTGAAGGCGGCTTGTTGGCACGGGCGTCCTGGCCCGATGCCGAGACCTCGCCGTTTTTGCTCATCGAAGCCGCGGCCCAAAGTGTGGCCGCCTACCAAGGCCATCAAAAATCACTGCAGGGCGAACCGCTGACCGAAGGTTTTTTGGTGGCCACCCGGGATTTCGTTTTTCCGCCGGCTATGCCCGTGGGGGGTGATTGGACCGTGCGCATCAGCGAACTTAAAAATCTCAACCCCTTTTATCTTTTTGAAACCGAGATTCGGCACGACGGCCTTCCGGTGGCGACCGGGACGCTTACCCTTTACCAAAAGGAAAAGGCCTAACCGTGCGCCGCCGTTTTGATCCCACGCCCTTTAAAAAAATTTCCCGGACCGTGCATCTTTCGGTGCGTTTTTCCGAGGTGGACGCGCTGGCTATCGTCTGGCACGGAAATTATCTGCATTATTTCGAAGAAGCGCGCGACGCTTTCGGCAAGGCCGAGGGGATTTCCTATTTGGACATGCATGCGGCCGGGTTCGTGGCGCCGGTGGTGGAAGC
>JAAXVQ010000464.1 GCA_013335425.1 Candidatus Firestoneibacteriota bacterium
GATTAAAGTCGAGGATTAATCCCCATGCTCCGCGCCGTGCCTTCCACCATGCGCATGGCCGCTTCCACGCTGGCGGCATTCAAATCCACCATCTTGGTCTGGGCAATGGTCTTGACCGCCGAACGCTTCACCGTGGCAATGACTTGCCGCCCCGGGGTGGCGCTGGCTTTGGCCAAATTAACTTCGCGCTTCAATAAAATCGAAGCGGGCGGCGTTTTGCAGATGAAAGTGAAGGAACGGTCGGTATAGACCGTAATCACCACCGGGATGATCATGCCTTCCTGGTTCTGGGTCTGCGCATTAAAAGCCTTGCAGAACTCCATGATGTTTACCCCGGCCTGACCCAAAGCGGGACCAACCGGCGGCGCCGGATTGGCCTTACCGGCCGGTACTTGCAACTTGACGAACGTTTTAATTTGTTTGGCCATGACCCTTACACTCCTTCATTGCCGCTCGGTGGCGGCGTGCCTTAACGCTGGTACCTAAAAATCATGTCCGGTTTTCCGGACGGCGTTTTTGCCTTTACTCTTTTTCCACCTGGACGAACTCGAGTTCCACCGGGGTTTGACGACCGAAAATGGTCACCATCACCTTGAGCTTGCCCCGTTCCAGGTTGACTTCCTCCACCGAACCGTTAAAATTGGTGAACGGCCCGTCCGTGATTTTCACGCGTTCGCCGCGTTCGAAAAGCACTTTTGGTTTCGGCTTGGACTTGGTCCCTGTGGTGACCTGCCCCATGATGGCGTCCACTTCCTCGTTCTGAAGCGGCGTCGGCTTATTGCCCGTGCCCACAAAACCCGTCACCTTGGGCGTGTTGCGGACCACGTACCACGATTCCTCGTCCATTTCCATTTCCACCAGGATATAACCGGGATAGAACAGTTTGGTGGAGATTTTCTTCTTGCCACCGCGGACTTCCGAAACTTCTTCCGAGGGAACCAGAATTCGGAAAATCTTGTTCTCCATGCCCATGGCTCGGATCCGGCTTTCCAAATTGGCCTTTACCTTCGCCTCGTTGCCGGAATAAGTGTTGATCACATACCACTTGGCCGCCACAGCTTCACCTCACGATTAACTTAACCAGAATGGACAAAAGAAAATCAAAAACACCGATGGTGAGCATCAGGATGCCGACCACGATAAGCACGACCAGCGTGGAACCGCCGATCTCTTTGCGCGTCGGCCAGGTCACCCGTTTGAGTTCGGCGATGGCTTCCCGAATAAAACCCGTCATTTTTTCAAACATAGCCCCATCCTCACGTGGTTGATAACCCGGCGCGGTTCCCCGCGCATATCCTGTTCGTGCCTGTAAACAAAGCCTTCGTGACGCCGACACCCAGCGGCCCGCGGCTGGTCGCAATCTGGCAGGCCAGGCTGGATTCGAACCAGCAACACCCGGTTTTGGAGACCGGTGCTCTAGCCGTTAGAGCTACTGGCCTAAAAATTTTCGCAGCGCGAAAATTTTTGGAGCAACGGAGCAAATCTCAACCCCGACTCCGTTGCGGTCAACTTGTTCAATTTGCTCAGTTCTCAAACCAATCGCAGCGCGTTTTTTTAAAACCGAACCGCTGCGGCCATTGGCTCAAACAATAACTACTTGGTTTCCTTGTGTTCGGTATGCTTCCCGCAGAAACGGCAATACTTGCTGATGGTCAGCTTTTCCGTATGCTTTTTTTTGTTCCGCCGGTTGACGTAGTTTCGCCGTTTGCAATCGCCGCAGCTTAAATAAATAATTTCCCGCATGGTAATCGTCCGTCCTTAGGTGCCTAATAGCCCTGCGGCTTTTCCGCCGGCTTTCCCAACGCCCCACCCACCTGCTGGAGGGACTAAAAATTACTCGTCGGGGCGCATGTTTCCGCCCCGACGCGGTGCTTTCAAACCTGTAGGGAACAGGCATGCCTGTTCCCTACAAATATTATTCCTTGATTTCCGAAACCACGCCCGAGCCGACCGTGTGTCCGCCTTCGCGGATGGCGAAGCGCAATTCCTTCTCCATGGCGATCGGGGTGATCAATTCCGCTTCAATCGTAACGCTGTCCCCGGGCATCACC
>JAAXVQ010000465.1 GCA_013335425.1 Candidatus Firestoneibacteriota bacterium
AAAGCAGAACGTACGGACTCGTTTTTTAAAATAGGCATCACAATTTGACTGTAGGGGCGTATTGCGATACGCCCCTACAAAAGCAGAATGTGCTGACGCGCTTTTTTAAGATAGGTATCGCAATTTGACCGTAAGGGCGTATTGCCATACGCCCCTACAAATGCGAAACATCTTTACCCCTTAATTTCCTTGCCTCACCCCTGCTTTTTGTTTTATAATCCACCGAATTTATAATGCTTTTTATGCATTTTGGGAGGCTTTTTCGTGAACGAAACCTACGAATTTCAGGCCTTGGAGAACAAGTGGCACGAGGTCTGGGAAAAGATGAAGCTTTCGGAAGTCCAGGAAGATGCGTCCAAACCGAAGTATTACTGCTTGGTCATGTTTCCTTACCCCTCGGGGTCGAGTTTGCACATGGGGCATGTGCGCAATTACTCGATCGGCGACGTGATTGTGCGCTACAAGATGATGCAGGGGTACAATGTCCTCAACCCCATGGGCTGGGACGCGTTCGGGTTGCCGGCGGAGAACGCGGCGATTAAGAACAACATTCACCCCAACGACTATACCCGGGACAACATCGCGGTGATGACGCGGCAGTTGAAGGCTCTGGATTTGAGCTATGATTGGAGCCGGGAGCTGGCGACCTGCGATGAGGAGTATTATCATTGGACGCAATGGATCTTTTTGCAGTTTTACCATGCGGGGTTGGCTTACAAAAAGAAAAACCCGGTCAACTGGTGCGACACCTGCAAGACGGTTTTGGCCAACGAACAGGTCATTGACGGGGCCTGCTGGCGTTGCAAGCAGCCGGTGGGGAAGAAGGACTTGGAACAGTGGTACTTAAAGATCACGAGCTATGCCCAGCGGCTGCTGGACGATTTGAAAAAGCTCGACCATTGGCCCGAACGCGTTAAGACCATGCAGGAGAACTGGATTGGACGCTCACAGGGCGTGGAGTTCAAGCTGCGCATTGAGGGAACTCAGCGGGATTTGACGGTTTTCACCACGCGCATTGACACGGTCTTCGGTGTGACGTATGTGTCGGTGGCGCCGGAGCATCCGATTTTGACCGAGTTGCTGGCTTGCAAACCCGAAGGCACGCTGGTGGCGGAGTTTGCGGAGAAGGTGAAGCTGGAAACCGAGATCGAGCGGGCGTCCACGGATCGGCCCAAGCAGGGGATCGACACGGGGCTGCGGGCCATTAACCCGGCTACGGGCGAGAAGGTTCCGATTTACGCAGCGGACTATGTGCTCATGGAGTACGGCACCGGGGCGATCATGGCGGTACCTGCGCACGATCAGCGCGATTTTGAGTTTGCCAAGGCGCACAACCTGCCCGTCAAAGTGGTGATCCGGCCCGCGGACGGGCAACTCGACGCGGCGACCATGACCGAGGCCTATGTCGAGGACGGCATTCAGGTCAACAGCCAGGAGTTCGACGGGCTGTTCAACCGCGAAGCGCAGTTGAAAATCGCGGAGTGGATGGAAAAACGGTCTGTCGGGCGGCGGGTGGTGAACTTTAGGTTGCGCGACTGGCTGATTTCGCGGCAGCGTTACTGGGGCTGCCCGATTCCCATGGTCTATTGTCCGCATTGCGGATTGGTGCCCGTGCCCGAGTCGCAACTGCCCGTGAAGCTGCCCTTGGACTTGCCTTACCAGCCGGCGGACATGCTTAAAAACGCCCCGGGGTTCGTGGAAACCCCTTGTCCCAAGTGCGGGCACAAGGCCCGACGCGAGACCGACACCATGGACACGTTTATCGACTCTTCCTGGTATTACCTGCGCTATGTGTCGCCACGCGACACGCAGCATGCATTTAACCCGGCGGCGGTCAATTACTGGATGCCGGTGGACCAGTATATCGGCGGCATTGAACACGCGATCCTGCACTTGCTCTACTCGCGATTTTTCACCAAGTTCCTGCATGACCAGGGGATGCTCAAGTTTGACGAGCCGTTTAAGGCCTTGTTCACCCAGGGGATGGTATTAAAGGACGGACAGGTTATGTCCAAGTCCAAGGGCAACACGGTAACGGCTGACGAAAT
>JAAXVQ010000112.1 GCA_013335425.1 Candidatus Firestoneibacteriota bacterium
TGCGCGTGCTGGTTTAAAGATGTTTGGGTTTTTTTCCGATCCTACGGTAAGCCGGGATTTTAGGCTGGGATTTCTTGTGCCTCTGTGCAGTTTTCGGGGGATAAGGAAATGAAATCGGGGGGGAAATACCATGCGGGTTTTTTGGGCCGCTTTTTGGGTCGTAGGTCTCATGCTCGCGGGCGGCAATGTCTGTGTTGCCAATGATCGTTTTTTCCAATCAACGGAAGGCCGAGCCGGGTCTTCTGAAAATGCCTTTCAGGAAAAATTTGACAACGAGTCTTCCTCCAGGTTTCTGACTCGGGGGAGCGCGGCCGAGCTGCCGGCGGCCGGGTGTTTGGGGTGGGCCGACGCGCACCTTAAAGGCTTTCTGACCGGTATGCCCTATCAGCACCGCACGGCGGTGTATGGTTTTTTTGCCGGGTTTTTGCTCTTGGGCACAGCGGCGGTGGCCCTTTACGTTTTGGGCTTGCGCCTGCGTTCCCGGCGGGAAGAGTTGGTTATGCGGTACCAGCAGGAAATGCTCAAGCTGGTGCGCGATCTGGCGGTCAACCCGGGCTTGGGTCCGGGAGAGAAGGCCCGGTTGGGCAAGTCGTCAACGCCCGGGGTTTTTCCCGAGATTATTGAACCGATTATACCGGCGCTGCTGCATCCCGAGGCCTTGCCTCGGGAAACCCAGGACCCGGCGTTTCAGCTTATCCGGTTGGTGTTTACCGGGAACCTAAAGGAACGGGCTCTGGCCGCCGCCCGCCTGCTGAAACTCGACCCGGTGAGGGCTTTGAACATCATCAACGAACTCATGCGCACCGACGATCCGTTTCAACGCGAGAGCATGGCCATTGTGCTGGGGGAGTATTATCATCCGCAGACCGTGGTCTTGCTCTCGTCGGTGTTGCAGGATGCCGAGTACCGGGTGGCGGTGGCCGCCTACCGGGCGCTGCTGCGCCTCTCGCGCCTGCCGGCAACTGAACTGCCGGAGGACGCGCGCCAAAACATCAAACTGCTGCTGGGCCAGGCACCGGCCGGCTTGCGGAATTCGTAGGGGAGGGTCCGTATGAGTAAAAGCGTCTTGGCCGTGGACGACGAACCGGCGGTTCTGCGCCTGATTCAAATGAGCCTGATGGTGGAAGGTTATGATATCCGCACCGTGACCAGCGGGTACACGGCCTTGGCGGAACTGGAGAAAAAGCGGCCGGATCTGATGCTGCTGGACATTCTTATGCCCGGGCTAAACGGCTATGAGCTCTGCGCGGAGGTGCGCCGGCAGCCGCGCTACCAGGGCATGAAAATAGTTTTTCTGACGGCTCTGGGCAACCTGGGGGACCCGCAGCGCGGCATCATGGCCGGGGCGGACGATTACATCATCAAACCCTTTGATCCCGACGAGCTGCTCTCCAAGGTCCGGGACATGATCGGCCCCAGTCAGTAGTTAGTTTAAGTTGCGGAAAGGCGTTTTCTGTTTTTGAATTCCTCTCCCCTTGCGGGAGAGGATAAAGGTGAGGGGAATTAAGAAAAGGCGTTTTGCCAATAACAATTAGTTATAAGAGCTTTTATTCAACTTTTGCAAAATTAGATTATTGTCATTTCGAACGAAGTGAGAAATCCGAAAAAAGCTTTTAATCATAAAGTTTTTTAAAAGACCTCTCGCTGCGCTCGAGGTGACAAGCGTGTTTTTTGAAATTTGTCGAAGTCGAAATTTATGTCTGTTTTTAAACCGTAATTCTAATTTTGCTCTCACTTTTTTGTTTGAATGGTCGAAACTTAATAAGTCCATCTCCGGATTTTTGGGAAATCAGGCATGGGCGTGTGGGCGTTTGCAGCACCCGGGTTAACCGGGTTTTTGCCCGTGGGAATCGGGCTTTTCCGGCCAAGGAGGCCAAGACATGAAACGTTTTCTGCAGGTGTTTTCTACCGTCGCTTTGCTGGGAACTTTGAGCGCCACCGGATGGGCGGCGGGTTCCGCTGATCGCCTTTACGGTTATGCCTTGGCCGGCGCCAATCCGCGGGCGGTTTTTGTGGTTATAGACTCCAACGGCAACGGTGTCAAGGGCGTGCCCCTCACCGTCACTTGTACTGCGGGAACTCTGGACGTGGTCTCGGGCAGCACCGGGGCTGACGGCACTTTCACCGTGAATCAAAGCGGCGCAGCCTTAGGCTCGCAGATCATTGCCACGGTTGCGGTCTCGCATGGGTCGCCCTTCACGATAACCACGGCCAATGGCGCGGACCGGGTGGACGTGGCGGACCCCACGTACTTTTGGTTTGACGAGTCCCGCCGCCTGGTCAACCTGGTCTCGGTGACTTCCGGCAAGGGCGTGCTGACCTTGCCCACCAAGTCGTCTTTCCGGTTTTATCCCGAGGACCATACCACCAACGGCCGCGACATCAGCACCTCCCAGAACTGGAACATCGCGGTGCAGCAAACCACGACCGGGCCGATCCAGGTGGAGGTCTACCAGGGCACGTTTCAAAACGGGGACGACATGAAGCTTTACGACTCTTTCTTCGGCCGCTGGCTGGACCCCAACGGCAACGGCTTTGGGGAAATATTTTTCTCAGCCAATCCGCCCGCGCATTACCTCAACGCTTATGCGGTGGACGGCGCCAGCCCCACGGTCTGCGCGGTGGTGACCGACACCAACGGCGTGGGGGTGCCCGGGGTCACGGTCAGCGTCACGGCCACGGCCGGAACGTTTCCCGCGCTCACGGCCGTCACCGGCGACAGCGGGCGGGCTTACTTTTACCAGCAAGACGGCGTGCTGGGAAACACCATTACCGTCAGTTGCGCGGCCTACACCGAAACTTCGCCGGTGGCCATGATCAGCCAGGCCAGCCAGACTCTGCAGACCACGGACCGGCTTTTCTCCTGGTTCTCGCGTTCTTCCCGGAAGATCTATACGGCCGTGGTCAACCGCCAGTCGAACGTGCTGGTGACCTCGGTGTTGGCCCCGACTTGGTATGCCAATTATTTCACCAACAGCGCCGACCCGAACCAGCGCCCGGCTGAGAGCACCACCACGGGCGTGTTCACGGATCAAACCAGCATGCAGCCGGCCATGGCGGCCGTGCCCCACGGCGCGACCGTGGCCGGCGACGTGTTCTACCTTTACAACCTGCCGAATCTCTACCATTACAACTATTATCAATGTGCGTTGGTGCTGCCGGCTGCCGAGAGCCAGTACCTGTTGGCCTTTGCCTCAGGGGGCGCCAATCCCACGATTTGGGCCGCGGTTACCGACGGCACGGGCAATGCCGTCAAGGGCGTGACCGTCAACTTCAGCCTGCAGGGTTCCGGCAGCTTGGCCGCGGCTTCGGGCGCCACTTCCTGGAGCGGCCTGCTGACCAACAGCCTAACGGGTGCGGCCTCCACGGGCAACACCATCACGGTCTCGGCCGCGGGTTTGGGCTCGCTCAACATCCTCACCTCGGACTCACAAGCCGTCACGGCCTCGGACCGGGTCTACGGCTGGTATGACCCTGAGACGCACAAGATCATCGGCGCGGTGGTCACGTTGGGCACCAACGTCATGACCTCGCCCGGCACGGCCGTGGGCGGCAGCACGGTCAAGCGCACCAGCGGCAACAACACGCCCAACTTGGGGTATGCCCTGGCCAACGAGCAAAACACGCCGCAGTCCGCCACCCAGCCGTTTATGGGCCACGTGGGCTTCGGCACGATCAATGCCGGGGACTTTATCCGCCTGACCCAAAACGGCACCGTGAACACGTACGACACGCACATCATCGCGGCTGCGGACCCGGCCAAGTTTTTGGTGGCTTTTGCCAAAGGCGGGGTCAACCCCGACGTGTATGCCGTGGTTATGGACAACCAGGGCAATGGCTTGGAAAACCAGTCCGTCACCTTTGCCTCACCCTATGCGGGCACCATGAGCCAGGGCACGACCGTGACCGGTTTCGGCGGGTTCGTGACGGCCGCGCACACCAGCGCCTTGTTGGGCAACACGCTCACGGTTTCGGCTCCGGGCCTGCCGCCGGTCACCATCTACACGGCCAACGCGCCGCCCGCCGGCGGGCACGGCGACAACGGCGTGGCTTGGTACGACGCCAGCCGCTTGACGATTTGGGGCATCAGTTTCGACGACGCCAACCATGTGGTCTTGTCTTCGCAGTCCTGGTATGACTGGAACGGGTACTCTCCCCAGGGGCCCTATGTGGTCTCCTCGAGCGCGGGGTTGAAGATCAACAAGGCCCAGGCCTATGACTTCACCCGCAAGATCAACCCCCTGGCCCAGTGGAGCATTGCCTACGGCTCGGCCACGGCCGGAGACGAAGCCTGGGTGGACCTGGGTCTGATCAAGTCTTATCTCCACCTGGGCAGCGTGCGCAGTTCCTACCTGCGCGCCTGCGCCAGTCCCGGGGCCAACCCTTCCCGCGTCCGGGCCGTGGTGGCGGACGCCCACGGCGTGGGTCTGCCGAACATGGCGGTCACCTTCACGTCGAGCGGCGGCAGCATGGGCGGAACGTCCTGGACCACGGGCTTGGACGGCTCGGTGTATGCCGGCCAGAGCAGCGGCGCTTTGGGCGATGTCATCACGGTTTCCTCGCCCGGGCATCCCGATGTCCAGATTTTCACCAACGCTTCGAACATTGTCGCGGCCAATTCTCCCTCGGTTTTTTGGTATGATCCCTCGGCCCGCTGCTTGAACGCCCTCATGGTCCAGCAGCCCTGGCACAACGTGGTGGTGACCACCCAGGCCAACATCCTGTTCGCGGCTTCGGACAAAACGGCCAATCACAAGACCTTAGCCGTCAGCGGGGCCAAGGAAGACCTGGTGCAGTCGCCGACCTACGGCTATGCGGCGCCGGGCACCAGCGGCGCCGGAGACCAGATCGTGGTTCAAAACAACACGGTCTGGGGAACCACCACCGGGATTTTGACCTTGCCCGCCGAATTGCCCCGCACGTTGAGCGCTTTTGCCGCCGGCGGCCTCAACCCCCAAGCCTGGGCCGTGGTGACCGACGCCAACGGCAACGGGGTCGGCGGCGTGCCTGTGCGCTTTTTGTACTACCCGGGGCCCGTGACCGTGAATCTCGTTACTGAAACCGACGGTGTGACCACCAACGCGCATGCCATGGCCTTGGGCGGCCAGATCGGCGTGGCGGCCGACAGCATCTCCAACACCATTGCCATCACGACGGGTAATCCCACGGTGGACAGCTACGCCCGCAGCGTGGGCTGGTTCGATGAAATCAACCGTACGGGCTACGCGGCGGCGCTGGCGGTCTCGGCCTATCAGTCGGGTTCCCCCAACCATGTGCTGGCCTCGGGCACCAGCCTGGCGGAGACGGCCGTGGACACGACGCCCAACGGTCTGACCTTTGCCTTGAACACACCCGTGCCGCAGACTGCGGCCGCGCCTGCCAGCGTGCAGATCGTGAACGGCACCCAGGGACAGGGCGACATCATTGAGTTCGACGAGAGCACCGCCACGGCCGCGCCGGATCTGCAATTGAGCATCAACGTACCCGCGTCGGGGATTTACTCGGCGCTGGTCGCCGGACCCGACCCGGTGGTCAACGGGAACCATGTGAGCGTCACCATGACGGTTTTCAACAACGGCACGCCGGACGCGCTGAGCGTCTCGCCCACGGCTTTAAGCGTGCTCGGCGGCGCCGCCTATGTCTCGGGACCCACGCCGGCTTTTGAGGCGATTATTCCGGGAGGGCAATCCAAAACTTTCCACTGGACCTATCGCGCCATCGCGCCCGGAGGCGTTACCTTTACCGGGCAGGCTTTGGGCGTGGATGCGTATACGCTCAACAACCTGACTTCCACGGCCTCCAACGCCAACCCGGTGCTGGTCCGCAACCCGGTCCCGCCGGCAATAACCTCAGTGCTGGCCGTGCCCGGAACCCCGCAACTTTCCCACGGCTATATGTATGTAACCCTGACCGTGACCAACAACAGCGCGGCCGAGGTGGGGAGCCCGCTGAACGTATCGCCCACGGCGTTGACGGTCCTCGGGTCCGCCAACCTGATTTCCGGACCCGTGCCGCCGAATTTTGATATTCCCGGGCAGGGCGGTTCGCATGATTTTGTTTGGGAGTATCAGCTCATGGCTCCCACGGGCGTGACCTTGACCGGACAGGCGGTCACGCTCAATCCTTTTGACCATACCGGGGTTACGGCCACGGCCGCGAACGTCTTTGTCGCCGTGCGCGACCCTTATGCTCCGGTGATCGTTCCCGCGCTCTCCGCCACCCCCTCGGTGCGTACCGTCGGCCAGACCTTCACGGCCACGTTGAGCGTCACCAATGCCAGCGACCCGGAAGTGGGGCTGCCTTTGACCGTGACGCCCTCGGCTTTGGCCGTGCAGGGCCCGGCGGTGTGGGTGGCCGGCCCGACGCCGGCAGCCTGGAGCGTTCCACGCGGTGAAACGCGGGATTTTGTCTGGACCTATGCGACGACCGCGCCCGGCAGCGTGACGCTGACCGGCCGGGCCTACACGGTCAACCCGTTTGATGCCTCCGGCGTGACCTCCACGGCCGTGAGTTCCAATGCCGTCCTGGCGCAATCCGAGGCCGCCCTGACGGCCGGTTTCAGCGGACCGGTCCAGGCCGAACGAAACCAAAACTTCAATTTGGTCATGACCCTCCATAACACCGGGCAGGCCACGGCCCTGGCCGTGGCACCGGTCAATGTCACCTCCACCGGCACCGGCCTGGCGGTTTTGGTCTCATC
>JAAXVQ010000113.1 GCA_013335425.1 Candidatus Firestoneibacteriota bacterium
CGCGGCCGTGTCCGGCGGCAAGCCCAGAAGGCCCGCGATCACGGGGGCGGCGGCTCTGCCGATCCACGCCAGGGCATGAGAAGCGTAGAGCAAGTTCATGATCAGCACGCCCAATAAAATGTACGGGATCGCGTCGGCTAAAAACTGCCGGGTCCGCAACCACACCTTCAAAGCGAGCATGCGGGCGTCCGGCCGGCGATAAGGCGGAATTTCCACAAACATTTCCGGGATCTCAGTACGGTTGAAAAGCTTGAGGACCCAAGCCAGGAACAAACCCACCAACGCCAGCGCGGCAAAGACGAGCAGCGGGCCCGAGGCGCCAAACCGCGACAGGTACCCGTAAATCATTGCGGTCTGCCCCATGCAGGGCACGCAGACCACGATGAGCACCGTAGTCGTCAGGCGCTGGGCGCGCGACTCCAGCATGCGCGTGCTTAAAATCCCGGGCACGTGGCAGCCGCCCCCGAGCAGAAGCGGAATCACCGCAAACCCGTGCAGCCCCAAACGGTGAAGGGGCGCATCCAGCAAAATCCCCAACCGGGGCAAATACCCCGTGTCCTCCAAAAGTCCCAAGGCCAGGTAAAAGGCGAAAACATAAGGCAGGACCATCACCAACGGCACATACAACCCCGTGGACAAAAGCCCGAGAGATTCCTCAAAGTGAATGCGTCCTTGAAACAACTGGCCGATCAGCAGGGTATGCAACCAGGGCACCTTCTCCAGCGCCCGCGACAAGGACATAAGCCCGGGCAGCCAAAAAGCGTGCGCCAGAGGGTCCAGCAGGAACCGGACGATCCCTTCCCCGATGAAACGCACCAGTTGAAAGCAGGCAAAAATAACGACCGCGGCGAACGGGATGCCCGTGACCGGGTGGAGCGTCAGATCGGAAAGAAATTCGCCCGGGGTGTGATGATGATGCTTAATCGTCTGCGCTTCCTGGACGATCTCCCCAATCAGGGCCCAACGGTCTTTCGGCAGATGCGGCAGGGCCCGGGACCGGGCTTCACCCAAGCGCCCGGCCAAGGCGCGGATGCCTTCCCCGCTGAGCGCGCACGTCTCGATCACGGGTACGCCCAGACGCGCTTCCAAGCGGCGGGCATCCACCCGAATGCCCTTATGCCGGGCTTCGTCGATCATATTCAGCGCCACGATCACGGGTTTTCCCGAAGCCAACAACTGCATGGTCAAAAACAAGTTCCGCTCCAACTGGGTGGCATCCACGGCGTTGATGATCAGGTCCCCGCCCGGCAGCATCTCGGCCGCCACTTCTTCGGCGCGGCTGGTTGGTTCCAGGCTGTAAGCGCCGGGCACATCGACGAGTTCCATCAGCTCCCAGCCGACTTTGACTTTGCCGGAGCTGACTTCGACGGTGGTTCCCGGGTAATTGGAAGACATGACCCGGGTGGCGGTCAAACGCGCAAACAGCGCGCTCTTGCCCACATTGGGATTGCCCATCAGCAGGATGCGTTTCATGCGATGACCTCGACCGTGATTTTCTTGGCCAGCCCGTGCCCCAAGGCCCATTGCCCCCGCCCGCTCTTAATCACCACCGGCCCATGCAGCGGCTGAGCGGATTTCACGGTCACCACGGCGCCGGGCCGAATACCCATGGCATATAAACGGTCCACCTCGCCCTGCCCGCCGTGGAGCCGCAGGACCTGCGCCTTTTGTCCGGGTTTGACTTGCGAAAGATCCGAAGCCATGTTGCCTCAACCTTCCTGGGTACCGGGCGCCGCGGACTTTTTCAGGCAGGACCCGCATAAACCGTACAGTTCCAAACGATGCCACTGAGGCCGGTAACCGTGGCGCTTGAACAGCTTGCCCTGCAGCGCCTCGATATCCGGGTCCACCACTTCTTCCAGACGCCCGCAGCGGGTGCAGATCAAATGATCGTGATGATCGCGGCCGCAAAGGGCCTCGTAACGCGTGGTGCCGTCCTGCAGTTTCAGTTCTCCGCAAAGCCCGCCTGCGTGCATCAGCTTCAGGGTCCGGTAAACCGTGGCCACGCCGATGTGGGGAAATTTCCGTTTCACCCGGCGGTGCAGTTCTTCGGCGGTCAGATGCTCCCCGGCCGCGATGAAACTTTCCATGACTTGCAGCCGCGGGCGGCTGTGTTTGAGATTTTGGGCGGCAAGGTAGGTTTCGAAGATCCGGCGGGCTTCCAACAGCGACATAACCCGGCCCCCTTATTGATAATGAATATCATTATCATTTTATAGATTGGGAGGAGGCTTGTCAAGTCCCCCGGCGGGGAAATCTTCTCCGGATTATTTCAGGATTGCAATTTTTCGCCGGCCGATTTCCCGGCCGTCCACCAGGCAGCGCGCCAGGTAGACGCCGGGCGCCGCTGCGGAAGCATCCCACGGGAGGGCGTGGACTCCCGGCGGGAGGGTTTCCTCCAGAAGGGCCAGACGCTCTCCGGATAGGTTAAACAGCGAAATTTGGGCCCTTCCGCCCGATTCCAAAACCAGGGAAAACAGGACCCGCTGTCGCGCCGGATTGGGGTAGGCAAAAAACATCTTCCCCGCCCCGTCCGCAGGAAGGGTCGCGCTCGCGACGGCGCTTGCCTGCAAGGTGGCGGTGAGCGTAAGCACCGGAGTCCGGGTTGCGCTTATGCCCGGCGTGGCGCCGGATTCAACGGTTAAGGTGGTGGTGGCGGAAACCGAAAGCATCGGCGTGGCCGTACAACTTGCGGTGGCCGTTTCCACCGGTGTGGCCGTCTGCGAGCTGGTGGCGGTCAAAGTCGCCGAACAGGTAGCGCTCGGCGAAACCGTCCGGGAAACGGTGGTGCTGAAAAAGGCGGTTGCCGAGAGGCTGGGCGTAGCTGTGGCGCTGCCGGTGGCAGTCGGCGTGGTCGTGGGAGTCCGGGTCTGCGTTGAGGGCGTCAGGCTGAGCGTCAGCGTGGGTGAAACGGTCCGTGTGGGGGTGGTCGAAAAAGTCGGCGTCGCGGTGGTGCCGGCGGTCGGAGTGCCGGTCACGCTTAGAACCGATGTGCCCGTGAACGTAGCCGTCGCGGTCGGAGAAGGTGTCGGCGTGGCGCTCAACGTGGCTGAAATCGTGAACGTCGGCGAAACTGTCGGGGTCAAGGAACCCGTGGGCGTCGGTGTACTGGAGAACGTGAACGTCGGCGAAACCGTGCCGGTCGGGGTTGAAGTCAAGGTAACGGTCGCGGTGAAAGTCGCCGAACAGGTAGAGGTGGGCGTGAAAGTCGGCGTGAGCGTCCGGGAAGGGGTGGCTGTCGGCGAGTGCGTGCTGGTCAAAGTCTGCGTGAGCGTGGCCGTAGGCGTCGGCGAGGCGGTCACTGTGGGAGTGGGGGTGGCCGGGTCGGGATGCAAAAAACCCGCATAATTCCGATAACCGGCCGAACTTAGAGTTTCCGCCCCCGACTGCGCAACGATGCTCAAAAGTCGATACGAGGCCGAGGTGGCGGTGTTGCCGCCGGAGGCCAGGACATCGTCCCTCCCCAGGTAGTTTCCCGAGGAAAAACCGCTGTGTGCCCATGCTCCGGGGATCCCGCAGGCTCCCCAAAAAGCCAGGCATATTCCGCAGGCCGCCCGCCAATTAAGTCTCATACCCATGCACTCTCGCTCTCAGGTCCGGCTTAAAACGCCGGGAGTTCCGTGCCGTCGCTGCCGTGATTGCATATGCCGTAAGGGCCCGTATGCGTGGGACGCACCGGATACCCCCCGGTTGCCGAACTGTAAATGTCGCTGCCGTGCGGGGTGGTCAGCTCTCCAAAAAAAACATTGTAGCTTACCCGCGTGCTCGAATAATTGTTGCTGAGACTGACGCCCCGCGAAGCGTCGGTGGCGCCTTCCAGCTTAAGGAGGTTCTTGAGAATCGAACAATTGGTCGTGTTGGCCGCGTAAATTCCCGTGCCGTTGTTGATTTGAGTAAGATCAATAAAATTGTTCTCCACCCGGCAGTCCTGCGCGCCTTGCAGGTAGAGAATGTAATTGCCGCTGGTTTGGGCCAAGACGCGGTTGTTGCTGAAATCGCAGTTCACGCAATTGAGCATGCTGACGATAAACGGGTTGGATTGGTTGGTGAGCAAGTACGTGTTGCGGATGTAGCTGCCCGAGGCGTTGGACATGCTCAAGTTGGACGTCGCACCGGTCAAGGTGACCGTTAAATTTTCCAGACTGCATTGGCTGCCCATGTTCACGGTGCAGTTGTTGGGCAAAGCCACAATGGTTGCACCTTGTCCCCGTCCCCGGAGACTCACCCCGTCCGGGAAAGTCAGGGAATTGGATTCCGAAAAAGTGCCGGCTTCGACTTCAATGACCCAGGGGTCCGCCGCGCTGGGGACCGGGTTCTCTTGAGCGATCAATTGCAGCGCGCCGTAAACCGTGCAGGTGTCCCCGCCATCTTGCGCCACGGTGATCACTTGCTGGTATACGACCTTGCGGCTGGCCATGGCATAGGAAGCGTTGCTGAGCAGGTGTCGCGGCGTCATGGTCTCGGTCTCCACCTGGATTTCGAGCCAGTATTCCTTGCGGAAGGGGATGTTGATGGGATTCACGCTTCCCAGCACCACATTGAAAATGCCGTTGGCCACGGCCACGGAGCTTTGCGTTTCGGTCCAAAGGGCGCTCCCGCCGGAAACCTGATCATAGATCCGAAAAACCAAACTGCGGGTGCCCGTGGTCGGTGTGCCGCCGCTGTTGGTCAGCATGCCCTGGTAATTCATTTTTTGCTTCACGTGAAGGAAACCGGCCGCTTCCACGCCGGTTACGGCGATTGCGGCCAGCATCCCCCAGGCCAAGCACCCTTGCATAATTTTTAATTTCATGCTCGCCTCCTCCGAAAGCCTTTTTGCCTAAAGGCATTCTCGCTAACTCTATACCAAGATCGGCATTTTGCGGTCAAGGCTGAAGGGCCTTCGCCCGCTGTCACGCCCTATATTTCGCTTAATGCCCGCACGCCTGTTTCATCAACAGTTTGGGGACGCAAAGTAATGTTCCTCACGGCGCGGCGGATATGCTAATCTAGCGGGTGTCAGGTTAAATTTAATGGGAATCGCCCCAACGGGCCTGAGTCATACCGGCAACAAACGAATGCAAAGGAGCGCTTGCGGATGTCGACTGCGTCGAAATTGATTTTTTGGCTGGGATGGCTGCTGTGCCTGGACGGGCTGTGGTTTCCGATTTTACCGCAGAGCGCCACGACCGCGAAATATGTCATTATCTGCCACGGGGACGGCATGGGCCCCGAACAAGTCAAGGCGGGCGGCATGTTCGTCAACGGCGCGGCCGGCACGCTGTTCTTCGAAACTTTTCCCCGGCAGGCGCTGATGACCCACAACAACGCTTCCGGCAACACCACCGATTCCGCGGCCTCGGCTACGGCCATGGCCACGGGGACCAAAGTCAGCAACGGCGTCATCAGCGTACGCCTGCCCGGCGACGGTTCGGAACTCGCTACCCTTTTGGAGCTGCACCAAGCTGCGGGGAAACATGCCGGGTTGGTGACCACCTCTTATATGACCGATGCTTCCCCCGCGGCCTACGGCGCCCACACCGCCGGCCGCAATAATTACGCCGACATTGCCCGCGGCTATTTAACCCAAACCCAACCTCAGATACTTTTCGGCGGAGGCGGTTATGGTTTCGACACCACAGTGGCCGCAGCCCAAGGCTACCAGGTGGTAACCCACCGTAGCAGCCTGCTCGGCTTAAATCCTCCCCTGCCAACCCGCGTTGTCGGCAATTTCGGGACGGGCTTAATCCCGGCTGAAAATTCGCCGGGACGGGACGCCGACTTGCCGACCTTGCCAGAAATGACCCAAGCCGCCCTGGCGAACCTGGACAAAAACTCCGGCGGGTTCTTCGTCTTAATTGAAGATGAAAACATCGACGAACATTCCCACGCCAACGACGCCGCCGGTCTGGTACTGGCCATGGCGGAATTCAATCGGACGGTGCAGACGGCCGTGAGCTGGGTAGACAGCACCGCCACCGCCGCCGACTGGACCAATACGCTGCTGGTGGTTTTGGCCGATCACGAAACCGGCGGCTTGACCGTGACCGAAGCCAATCCGCAAAGCGGCCTCACGCCTGCGGTGACCTGGAACACAACCGGACACACGCAAACCCCCGTGCGTATTTATGCGCGCGGGACGGACGCCGGCCAGGTCAGCGGCGCATCCCTGGACAACACGGACATTTTCAGCCTGCTCAGACCGGCCAATGCCGGTACGCCAACCGCCACCCCGACTTCAGGCAAGGTTAAAATCACGGCTTATCCCAACCCGGCCCAGGACCACATGAAGTTCGCCTTTTTCCTAAGGGCCGGCCAAATGATTACGCTCACGGTTTATAATTTCGCGGGAGAACGCGTCTCCGCGGTGCAAAAAAATCTGCCTGCAGGCTCCCAAGAGCTGCTCTGGGATTGCCGCGCTTTGGCCCCCGGTTGTTATATGGCCAAACTCTCCGACCCGGACGAAGAAATCGGCCGGCTAAAGCTGACCGTACTGCGTTAAACGGGAAACGCCCGAGAATATTTTAAAGTTTCTTGACATACGTTCGCCGTCCGACTAATTTAAGAAGGAAAATTTGTTCCATCCTGACCGACAAGGAGGAACATATCCATTTTCCAGGAGGAACCCGCTTATGAGAAAACCGTTTTATCTGATCGCCGGCATGGTCATGTTGGGGTTGCTTTCCGCTTGTGCGCCAAATTCGGCCAAAAACGATTCCGCCAGTTTGCTTTTAACCAACAACCCGGCTTTTGATTGGCAG
>JAAXVQ010000466.1 GCA_013335425.1 Candidatus Firestoneibacteriota bacterium
CAAGCAGATAGAGCCGGACTTATTAGAGCTCGTGCGCGAATTCGGCGCATTGCTTCGGGTCATCTACCGGTATGATTTGAAAGACGCTCTAAAGAGGGAGGCTACCTGGTACGCCTCGACTCTGGCAACTCGGGGACCTGGCGCAGATGCTTTTGGGCTTGGGGCAAAAAAGCGGATTAGATTAAACGCCGGAAGGAGCAGGGCATGAAGCGCAACCAGAGTATTCATTTTGTCGGCATCGGCGGGTCGGGCATGAGCGGCATTGCCGAGGTGTTGCTGAACCTGGGTTATAAAGTCACCGGGTCGGATTTAAAGGACTCGGAAGCCACCCGCCGCTTGAAGCGCCTGGGGGCCAAGGTGTCGCTGGGGCATGCGTCCGGCAACCTGCCCGAGGCCACCAACGTGGTGGTCGTCTCCAATGCCGTGCCGGACACCAATCCGGAGATTGCCGCCGCGCGCGAGCGCAGCCTGCCCGTGATTCCCCGGGCGCAGATGCTCAACGACCTGATGCGTTTGAAACAGGGGGTGGCCATTGCCGGCACGCACGGCAAAACCACGACCACTTCCATGCTGGCCTGGATTCTCGCGCAGGCGGGCATGGACCCGACCATGGTCATCGGCGGGATTTTGAACAACATCAACCAGGGCGCGGCCCTGGGGCATGGGGACTATTTTGTGGTCGAGGCCTGCGAAGCCTACGCTTCTTTCCTCCACTTAACCCCGGCGGTGGCGGCCGTGACCAACATCGACGACGATCATTTGGAAAATTACGGTTCGCGCGGCGCGCTGGAAGACGCGTTCGTGACGTTCATCAACCGGGTGCCTTTTTGGGGTTTTGCGGTGCTCAATGCCGACGACCCCGGCATCCGCGCGGTCATGTCCCGCGTGGTGCCCCGCGTGGTCACCGTGGGGTTTGACGCCGGGGCCGAGTTGCGCGCCACCGCCCCGGTGGTCGATCAGTTGCGCCAGAACTTTTTGGTCACGCGGCGCCAACGGAGCTTGGGGAGGCTGCAACTGCGCTTGCCCGGGCGCTTCAACGTACTCAATGCGCTCGCGGCCACGGCCGTGGCTTTGGAACTGGGCGTACCCTTTGCGACCATCCAGAAAGCCTTGGCGGCCTTCTCCGGGGTGCGCCGCCGTTTTGAACACAAAGGCGCCTACCGCGGCGCGACCGTGGTGGACGACTATGGGCACCACCCCACGGAAGTGGCCGCGACCTTGACCGCGGCCCGGGGTTTGAACCCGCCGCGGGTGGTGGTGGCCTTTCAGCCGCATTTGTTCTCACGCACCCAGCGGCTTTACAAGGAGTTCGCCCAAGCGCTGATGCTGGCCGATGCGGTTTATGTGGCCGATATTTATCCGGCGCGGGAGCGTCCCGAACCGGGCGTAACCTCGCAGCTGATTGTCGACCAGTTGGAACGCGAAGGGCATGCGGCGGCCGGCGGTCCGCTGCCGTTGCCGGCGCTGCTTGCGAAATTGAAAAAAGAACTCCGCCCCGGGGATTTGTTTTTGACCATGGGTGCCGGCGATGTTTGGAAACTGGGCGAGGAGTTGGCCAAGGCGGATAAGGCGTCTAAGACGAAGGCCAAAAAGCATCCCGTCGGCCGCGCGGTGAAAAAGGGGAAAAAGGCATGAACGTGAAGAAAAATTCCCGGGCAATCTGGCAACGCCGCCTGGCGGGTAAGAAAATCGCCGTGCTCAAGGGCGGGATTTCCGCAGAGCGGGAAGTCTCCCTGCGCAGCGGCGCCATGGTGGCCGACGCCCTGCGGCGGCTGGGCGCGAAACCCTGGGAGATCGATGTGCGCGGCTGGCGGGACTTGGTCGCTTTGGAACGCCGTCGTCCGGATATAGCTGTGCTGACCCTGCACGGTACGGGCGGGGAAGACGGCGCTGTGCAAGGTGCGTTGGAGTGGATGCGCGTGCCCTACACCGGCTCGGGTGTTTTAGCTTCGGCCCTGGCCATGGACAAGGCGCGCTCCAAAGAGATTTTTAAGGCTTTGGGTTTGCCCACCCCGGCTTGGATGGTTGAGCACCACCCAAG
>JAAXVQ010000114.1:0-3338 GCA_013335425.1 Candidatus Firestoneibacteriota bacterium
TCCCGCCGGGAAACCGAACCCTTCGCCGATGGCCGCCCGAATCGAGGGGGCAATGTGCACCACCACGTGTTTCTTGGGATCGGCCAGGGCTTTCCAAACGTCCTCGGTGGAGTTTTTTTCCAAAAACGCCGCTGTGGGGCAGACGTTGATGCATTGGCCGCAGTTGATGCAGACGGAATCAAGCATGGGGGCCACGTGCGCCGGGGCCACCACGGTGTTGAAGCCGCGATAGAGCTGGCTTAGGTTGTGAACGCCTTGCACCTCGGAGCAGACGCGCACGCAGCGCCGGCAGAGAATGCATTTTTCCGAATTACGCACTACCGAGAAGCTGGAGTCTTCCACGTCCGCGCGTTTGCGCTTGCCGGCGAACAGTCGTTCGCGCACGCCCAGGGTATAGGCCAGGTTTTGCAGCTCGCATTGACCGTCGCGTTCGCAGGTCTGGCACTCCATGGGGTGGTTGTTCAGGATCAATTCCACCAGGTCGCGCCGGGCTTGGCGGATTTCCGGGGAGTTGGTTTTAATCACCATGCCCTCGGTCGCTTTGGTGGCGCAGGAGGCCTGGAAGGTCCGGGCGCCCGCGACTTCCACGATGCAGATCCGGCATGCGCCTTCCAGCGAAAGGTGGGGCAAATAGCAAAGGCGCGGCACATGCACGCCGATGGTTTCGGCGGCAGCCATGATGGTCGTGCCTTCGGGCACGGAAACGGGGGTGTCGTCGATGGTTAAATTAATGGTTTTCATGATGTTCCAGTCCTTAGAGGATTTCCATGGGTCCCTATAGGTCGTATAGGTCCCATGCTTTTATTAGAGCTTTTTTACGGCGTCGAACTTGCAGACCTTGAAGCATTCGCCGCACTTGATGCAGCGGTCCTGGTCGATCAGGTGCGGCTTGCGCGCCGTGCCGCTGATGCAGGGCACGGGGCAGCGCCGGGCGCAAAGCGTGCAGCCGGTGCACTTTTCCGCCTCGATTTCGTAGCGGATGAGTTTGGCGCAGCGTTGCGTGGGGCAGTGCTTGTCGCGGATATGCTCCACAAACTCTTCGCGGAAGTTTTTCAAGGCCGAGAGCACCGGGTTGGGCGCGGTTTGGCCCAGGCCGCAGAGCGAGGTTTTTTGAATCAGTTTGCCCAAACGTTCCAGCTTGTCCAAATCCTCCATGGTGCCGGTGCCTTCGGTGATGCGGTCGAGGATTTCCAGCATGCGCAGGGTGCCTTCGCGGCAGGGGACGCATTTGCCGCAGGACTCGTCCTGGGTGAATTCCAGGAAAAACTTCGAAGTGTAGACCATGCAGTCCGAGTCGTCCAAAATAATCATGCCGCCCGAACCCATGATGGAACCGGCCTGCATGAGCGAGTCGTAGTCCACGGGGGTGTCCACGGCCGAGGCCGGGATGGTGCCCCCCGAAGGGCCGCCGGTCTGGATGCCCTTGAGGGCGCGCCCGTTGGGAATGCCGCCGCCGATGTCGAAAATGATTTCGCGCAGGGTGGTTCCCATGGGAACTTCCACCAGCCCCGTGTTGTTGATTTTTCCGGCCAGGGCGAAAACTTTGGTGCCCTTGCTCTTTTCCGTGCCGATGCGCGCAAAGAAATCCGAACCGTAGACCATGACCACGGGCACGTTGGCGAGGGTCTCAACGTTGTTGATGACCGTGGGGTGGCCCCAAAGCCCGCCCTGAGTGGGATACGGCGGGCGGATGCGGGGTTGACCGCGGCGCCCCTCAATGGAGCGCATCAGCGCGGTTTCTTCGCCGCAGACAAAGGCGCCCGCGCCCAGGCGGATTTCGATGTCGAAGTCAAAACCCGAACCCAAAATATCCTTGCCTAAAAAGCCGGTTTCCCGCGCTTTGGCAATGGCTTTTTCACAGCGTTCAATGGCCAACGGGTACTCGGCCCGGATATACATATAGCCTTGGTGCGCGCCCACGGCAAACGCGCCGATGGTCATGCCCTCAATCACCGAGAAGGGGTCGCCTTCCAAAGCGCTGCGGTCCATGAAGGCCCCCGGATCGCCTTCGTCGGCGTTGCAGACAATATAACGGTGCTTGTCGGGGCTGGTGGTGGCGTCTTTCCACTTGCGGGCCGTGGGGTAACCGGCGCCGCCGCGCCCGCGCAGACCTGATTTGAGCATTTGCTCGATCACGTCCTGCGGATCGTTCTTGGCCAAGACCTTGGTCAGGCCCTCATAACCATGGTTGTAAATATACTCATCCAGGTTCTCGGGGTCGATAATCCCGCTGTTGCGCAGAGTCAGGCGGGTTTGCCGGTTGAAAAAGGCCACGTCGCCGTAAACCGAAAAGAAACGTTCCGTCATCGGATCGGTTTTGGCGACAAGTTCTTCGCAAATCTTATTGTTTACAAAGTGGCACTGGATGATTTGGTCCAGTTTTTCCTGCGAATCGAAATGATAGAGGGTTTTTTCCGGGAAGATCACCATGCCCACGCCCGGCTTGTCCGAAGTTTCGGTCGAGAGATTGACGTGTCCGCCGCGGAAGACCCGGGTGGTTTCGGGGTCAATCCCTTTGGCTTTCAGGCGCTCAATGAATACTTCGTCCCATTTGACCGTATCTCCGCCGTCGGGGTAATACAAAGTCACGATGTGGGAGTAGTATTTGGTGGTTTTTTTGTCTAAAATCAGATTGAGTACGGGTTTGCCGCCCTGGACATGCTGCTCGAAGATTTCCTGAACCTTGGCGACGGTTACTTTTTCGTATTTGAAGGGGAATTGACCGGGGAAAAAGACGCCTACGATGGGCTCGCGCGAACAGCGCCCCGTACAGCCGGTCTGTTTGAGCACGATGTCCTGCCGTCCGGAAGCTTTCACGAGTTTTTCAAACTCTTCCCGGACCGTGTCCGCGCCCGCGGCTTTTTCGCAGGTGGCGGAGCCGATTTGGATGACAATGCGGTTTTCTTTCTGTTGCTGCAGAAATTCAGATTGAATGCGTTTGGCGATTTTTTCGTAGCGGATCAATACTTGTTCCATGATGGTCTTCACCTTTTGGATGGTCCCGGGTCCGTTTTTCTTTTTTGCGGAAGTTACGGAGGGATATTGATTAAATTCCGCAAAGATTACCACGTTTGGACGGGAAAAACAATTACTTTTTTGTTATTCGGAGATAAAATACGGGCGTGATTTTGCAGAAGCTGCGCCTATTGCCACTTCACCAGGATCGTACAGTAGGGGTCGCCCTTGGCCATGCAGGTGGGATGGGCGAAAACCACGTTTTTGGCGCCGCTCATGGTCAGCGCCTCGGTGCAAAAGCCGTGGATCTCTTCTTCGTGGTGGAGCGGGAAATCCGGGAAATCGGTCATGTGAAACTCACCCTTGTTTTTATCCACTTTGAT
>JAAXVQ010000114.1:3348-6739 GCA_013335425.1 Candidatus Firestoneibacteriota bacterium
GACCTTGCCCGTATCATAATACCTCGGCCAGATGACGGGAAAGGCATTGGCCACAAAGGCGGGGTTGGCAAAGCGGATGAAAAATTTGTAAATGCCGCCGAGGCTGACCCGGGCGTCATAGGCTTTGCACTCCCTAAGCAGCTTGAAATCGCCGTTTCCCAAGGTTTTATCCAGCGTGAAGATCAGCCGCCACCATAAGTGGGCGTCGATCCAAGTGCCGATAATGGCTTCTTTGCTTAAGAAGACCCGGTCCGTGGGAGAAAGTTGCGTCAAGATTTTTTGGAAACCGTCTTCACCAAAACGTTCCCGGACAAAATCCTGATAATTTTTAATGTGCAGACCGCGGGTTCGTGCCATGACGGGTTCCTTTCAAGGCGTCGTCGGTTGATTCCCCACCGGGAAAAACGCCGAGGCGCTGTGATTAGTCCATCCGAAAAATCGCTTAACATATTATCGGATATTTCAGTTTTCAGTAGTATAGCATGCCGGGACGGAAAGTGACAACCCCGGGGGGGGAAGCGTGTAAAGCCAAAATAGAAATGTCCGGTTTTTATCGCGATCATTGCCGGTTGGTATCATAAATATATAGATGTTTTATACTTGATATGTGTATAGAATAGTCGGATTTTATACTCGTGTCCTGCATCGCAAGATTTCAAGAAACGGTTATTCAGGTTTTTATTACTGACGCAATTCCGCATAAAGATGTTCTGTTGGTGGAGGGCGCGCGTCAAGTGGAGTAAACCACGCTCATGGGACATGTGCTTCCCGCCCAGGCGCGTTCCATCACGCGCATCAATCTCGAATAATTGAACTGAAGAAATAGCTGGGAGCAGTAAATGAAAAGGGCGGAGCCGATTTGGCTCCGCCCTTTGGTTTTGTTGGATGATTACGCCTTGCCCGAGCAGCCGAGTACGTCTTTGAGCTTGTGCTTCACGACGGCCTTGATGGCGTCGCGGGCGGGGCCCAGGTACTTGCGCGGATCGAACTCTTCCGGCTTTTCCGTGAAGACTTTGCGGATCGTGGCGGTCATGGCCAAACGCAGGTCGGTGTCGATGTTGATCTTGCAGACCGCGGAACGGGCTGCCTGACGGAGCATTTCCTCGGGCACGCCTTTGGCGCCGGGGAGCTTGCCGCCGTACTTGTTGCACTCGTCCACCAAAGCCTGCGGCACCGAGGAGGCGCCGTGCAGGACGATGGGGAAACCGGGTACCAACTTGGAGATGACGTCCAGGCGGGCGAAGTCCAGTTTGGGCTCGCCTTTGAACTTAAACGCACCGTGCGAGGTGCCGATGGCAATGGCCAAAGAGTCGACTCCGGTGGCCTGCACGAATTCCTGGACCTGCTTGGGGTCCGTGTAGGTGGCGTCTTCGGCGCTCACGTTGACGGCGTCTTCCACGCCGGCGAGTTTGCCCAACTCGGCTTCGACCGTCACGCCGCGGGCATGCGCATACTCCACCACCTGCTTGGTGATCTTGATGTTTTCCTGGAACGGCTTGGAGGAGGCGTCGATCATCACCGACGAGAACCCGCCGTCCACGCAGGACTTGCAGACTTCAAAATCTTCACCATGGTCCAAATGCAGCACGATCGGAATATCGGTGGTCTGCATGGCCGCTTCCACCAGCTTGACCAAGTACTCATGCCGCGCATATTTGCGGGCTCCGGCCGAGACCTGCAGAATCAGCGGCGCGCGTTCCTCGTTGCCCGCATCGACAATGGCCTGCAAAATCTCCATGTTGTTGACGTTGAACGCACCGATGGCGTAGCCGCCGTCATAGGCTTTCTTGAACAGCTCTTTCGTGGAAACCAACTGCTTGCCCATAAAGTCACCTCGCATCAAAGTCGTCGTCCCGTGAAACGGGGCGACTGAAATTGGGAGCTATTATAATCAAAGCGCGCGGGAAGGCAATATAAATTTCAAATTTGTCGATTTTTCATACCCCGCGAGGGGTGGTTGGAAAAAATGTTTGCCATTTCACGCCCGGCTAGGTATAACATAGCCTGCATTGGTTTGAGGTGTAACTTTGAGGAGGAGTCGGCCCATGCGAGTCGGGATCACGTTGGCAACAGCAGGCATCTTGGCGGTGGGGATAGCCACCGCCGCCGTGGCAGGGGTGGGAACCGCCGGTGGGCAAGTGCTGCAGGACAGTTTTGGACCACGTGCGGCCGCCATGGCAGGGGCTTTCGCGGCGCAGAGCGGCGGGCTGGATTCTGTGGGGTTCAATCCCGCGGGGTTGGCGGGTTTGGAAAAAGTCGATATACAGTTCATGCATGCGGCCGGGGTGGAAAACATGGGAACCGAGTGGTTTGCCGCCGGCGTGCCCGTGCCGTCTTTGGCGAACCTGGCAGCGCAAATTTTGTACCGCGGTCAGCCGGCCATTGACAACGGCGTGGCCGGCGAGGGCGGGGTGGAGTCCAAGGAACTCTTTTTCGGCATTTCCCTGGCCCGTCCCATTGCCGCCGGCATCAGCGCCGGGATCAATGCCAAAATGCTCAGCTTGACCTTGGGTCCGGCCAATGCCTCCGCATTGGTGTTCGACCTGGGCGCCCAATACCAGTTGCTGGAAAACACCCGCTTGGGCGTTTCGGTCCGCAACTTGGGAGAATCCGTGAAATTTCACGAGACCGCCGATCCGCTGCCTACCGTGGCCACGGTCGCCGGTTTGTGGACCCCTTTTCTGGAAGGCACCCACAAGGTCAACCTGGAAGCGGACGCGGATTACCAGACCACGGAACAAAACAGGGTTGCCCGGGCCGGCATGGAGTATTGGTTTAAAAACCTGCTGGCCATGCGTCTGGGGTATGCCTACTCGGCCACTCGGTCCGTGGGGGGGTTCTCCGCGGGGGTGGGCTTCCGCTTCAAGCTGACCGTTGGGGTCAACATGAACCTGGATTATTCCTTGCAGCCCCAGTCCTGGGAAGACGCCGATTTTGAGCTGGTGAACCGGATCGGGTTGGGTATAAATTTTTAAAATAAATGGTGTGTGTGTGGGCGTATTGCGATACGCCCCTACGGTGATCTTGAAAAACCCAAATATGAACTAAAAGGTGTGTGGATTGTGGCGTGTGTGTGGGCGTATTGCGATACGCCCCTACGGTAATCATGAAAACCCAAATATAAAATAAACGGTGTGCGTGGATTGTGGCGTGTGTGTGGGTGTATTGCGATACGCCCCTACGGTAATCTTGAAAAATCAAATATAAACTAAATGTGTATGGATTGTGGCGTGTGTAGGGGCGTATTGCGATACGCCCCCAACGGTAATCAGGGAAATGACCCGAAATTAAAATATTTAGCGGGCCGGTTTATGACCGGCTCCTGCAATTTCTATCGCAGAATCAATGCCCAGAACCCCAAGGTCGGTACCAGGGATATTACAGCCAGCGC
>JAAXVQ010000115.1 GCA_013335425.1 Candidatus Firestoneibacteriota bacterium
TAACATGGCAGCCTGTAAACTGACAAGGGAAAAATGAAACTCAAGAGCGATTTATCCACTCGGCCTCCGGCCGGGGATGCCAAGACCAGAGCCTATCGGGCCGATATGGCCGTGCAGTTTATCCACTGCGTGGGCCCGCAACGCGCCAAACTTTTAGGGCGTTTAGGCCTGGAAACCGTTTCCGATCTTCTTCGTCACTATCCCCGGGATTGGCAGGACCGTCGGCACTTCAGCCGCGTTCACCAATTGGTCCCCGGGACCATGGCCACGGTCATGGGCACGGTTAAAGCGCGCTCCACCTTCCGGCTGCGGCGCGGCTTGACCATGACCAAGATCATGTTGGACGACGGCACGGGGTTTTTGGCCGGTACCTGGTTCAACCAACCGTACATGCGTGATCGTTTCAGTGAAGGGCAGCGCGTGCTCTTTTACGGCAAGGCGGAGTTTTACCGGGGCTGGCAGATGGCCAACCCGGACTTTGAGCTGTTCGAAACCGCGGAAGAAGATTTCATCCATCTGGGGCGGATCGTCCCCGTTTACCCGGCTACCGAAGGTCTCTCGCAACGGGTTTTGCGCGCCGTGATCTATGAGGCTTTGGCTCACATACCGGCCAAATTACCGGAAATTTTTTCGAGCGAGGACGTGCGTGCCCTAGGCTTCGCGCCACCGGGAGAGGCTTTGCGTCAGATTCATTTCCCGGAAAGCGAAGCTGCCCGGGATCGGGCACGGCAGCGGTTGATTTTTGAAGAATTGTTTTTACAGCAATTGGCCGTGGTCAGACAAAAACAACTGTATCGTCTGGAACCGGGGCAGGCGTTTGTAGTTGCAGGGGAGAAGGTACGTAATTTCAGACAACATCTGCCTTTTGTTTTAACCGGGGCCCAAGAACGGGCCTGGACGCAGATTGCCACGGACTTGGGGCAAGCCCGTCCCATGCACCGGCTTCTGCAAGGCGACGTGGGTTCGGGCAAAACCGTGGTGGCCGGAATGGCACTTTGTGCGGCCGTGGACTCGGGCTGCCAAGCGGCCCTCATGGCCCCGACCGAAGTGTTGGCCACCCAACATTACTTTACGTTGCAAAAGCTTTTAAACCCCCTGGGGATTGTCGTGGAGTTGTTTACTTCAGGAACCAAAGCTAAGGAACGCCGGGAACAGGCGCAGCGCCTGGCCGAGGGCACCATCCAAGTGGCCGTGGGCACGCATGCGCTTTTGGAAGAGCACGTGGTTTTCGCCCGCTTAGGCATGGCCATCATCGACGAACAGCACCGCTTCGGGGTGGAGCAGCGGGCCCGGCTGCGCGCCAAGGGTGCAGAGCCGCACGTGCTGGTGATGACCGCCACGCCGATACCCCGAACCCTGGCGTTGACTGTTTTTGGGGACCTGGATGTGACGACCGTGGACGAACTGCCGCCGGGGCGCGTACCCGTGCAGACCCAATGCCTGTCCCGGGGTGCGTCCCGTCAGGCGTTTGCGGCTGTGGAGCAGGAAGTGGCGGCCGGCCGCCAGGCGTACCTGGTCTTTCCAATTATTGAAGAATCAGAGAAATTGAACCTGAAATCCCTGCTCAAGGAGTTTGAGCATCTGCACGAAGTTTTTCCTCACATTCGTCTGGGGCTCCTGCATGGACGCCTGCCGCGCGAGGAAAAAGACGCGGTCATGTCCGCGTTTAAACAGGGCGAAATCCAGGTTCTGGCTGCTACCACCGTCATCGAGGTGGGGGTGGACGTGCCCAATGCCACGGTCATGCTCATTGAGAACGGTGACCGCTTTGGGCTGGCGCAACTCCACCAGCTCCGGGGTCGCGTGGGCCGCGGGCGGGAAGCGTCTTTTTGTTTTATCCTTGCCGACCCCAAGACCGAGGAAGGCAAGCGGCGCATGGAAATCATCGCCCGTGTTGGGGACGGTTTCAAGCTGGCCGAGGAGGACCTGGCCTTGCGTGGGCCGGGCGAGTTTTTCGGGCTGCGTCAGCATGGGCTGCCGGATTTGAAATTGGCGGACTTGATTCGGGATGCGGATCAAATCGAACCGGCCCGGGCACTGGCCGGGCGGATTTTGGAGAAAGACCCGGAGCTTTCGGCTCCGGAGCACCGTAACCTAAAAATCGTGTTCACCGCCGTTTACGGCCAACGGGAACGCCTTTCCCGCTCAGGGTGATCGCCGGCGGAAAGGGCAATATTCTCAATTTGGGCTTGCCAGGGATGACGCACCCACCTATAATAACGTCCCCGTTCCCAGCAACGACCATCCAGGAGGTGTGCCGCATGAGCCCAGCCGCGGAGACCCGACGCGTTCTGATTGTAGAAGACGAACCCGACATCATGGAACTGGTGAAAGTCACGCTCTCCGAAGAAGGCTACGATTTGTTGGAAGCCGGCGACGGCGAACTTGGGCTCAAGCTTGCCTTGGAAGCGCATCCCAGCCTGATTCTTTTAGACATCATGCTCCCGAAAATGGACGGATACGAAGTCTGCCGCCGACTCAAAGCTGAACCGAGCACGGCTTCCATGCCCGTGCTTATGCTGACGGCTTTCGGCCAGAAACGTGAAATCGAAGAGGGCTTTAAGGTCAAGGCCGATGATTATATCGTCAAACCGTTTGAGCCTTTGAAACTGCGGGAGCGGGTGCGGAAGTTTATGGCCCAGGCCCGCCCCGCCGGCTAGTCGTCCTCCTTTTATGCAAATTTCCGCAGGGCGCTTTCGCGGGTTGAAACTGCTTTCCCCGGAAGGGCGCTCTTCACGTCCCACCCTCAGCCGCATCCGGCAGGCGCTATTCAATATTTTAACTCATTATGTGGCCGGTAGTGTTTTTTTGGATCTCTATGCCGGGGCAGGCAGCGTGGGCTTGGAAGCCTACAGTCAAGGCTGCCGGCAGGTGGTGCTGGTGGAATCCGACCCGGCCGTGGTACGTAATTTACGTCAGAACGTCCTGCGCTTGGATCCGGAACAAACAAATCTGGAAGTGCTCGCGCAAGAGGCCTCCGCGGCTGTTCGGGATTTGGCAAATCGGCAGCGAAAATTCGACTTGGTTTTTTTAGACCCGCCTTATAACCCGGAGTCCCTGGCTGCCTGGTCGTCCCCGGGCAACCTCGCGCGCCTATTGACCCCCGCGGGATGGTTGATTGTGCAGCACGCCAAACGGGACTTGATGCCCGAGGTTTGGGCCGGGTGCCGGAAGGTCAAAGACCGGGACTATGGGGAAACATGTTTGAGCTTTTTTCAACTTGAAGCTGTGAAACTTTGACGACCATGAGGTGAAATTGAAAATGACAAGGATTGCATCAGGATTCACCCATGCCGGCGGTTTCCTCCCGCGTGCGCAAGTTCGGATCTTATATTGCCTGACCGCTGGCCTCTTGCTGACTGGAGCGCTTTCGGCCTGGGGCGCTCAACCCGAGCACGAGAAATTCAAACATGACCTCGAGACCGGGCAGGAGTACAAACGCATCATGACGCTCGAGTCATTGACGCGTTTTTCCGATCCGAAGGTTTACGGCTGGATGCTGCACAGTTTGATTTACGATCCTTCGCACCCGGTGCGCCGCGCCGCGCAACGGGCGCTGGCGCATGTGCAGGATCCGCAAATTTTCCCGGCCTTGACCGCAGCCCTGCAATCTCCCGAAAAACGGGTACGGTTGGCCGGGTTGGAAGCCTTTGGGCTGGTGCGGGATCCGGTGGGGGCTGCGTTTATTCTTCAGGATCTGCAGGCGCATGCCCGCGACTATGAGGAAGTGCTCGTGGGTTTGGAAGCGCTGCGTGAATTCGTCTATCGGACTGAGCCGCGCCCCGGCTTCGAAGCCGGGTTGGCTCCGTTTTTAACCTACCGTCCTTCCTGGTGGCTCTTTACCCGGCATGACCAGAAAAAAATGGCGGAAACCGCGGTGGCGGTGTTGGCCATTATGGCGCGGCCTGAGAGTCTGTCGTTGCTGGTGCCGCTTTGGGATCGCGCCGACGCCGCTTTGAAAATTTTGCTCGCCGATGCGTTTGCCAATATCGGCCGGCAAACACCCGTGCCCGTGCTTCTCCGGGGTTTGGGGGAGCGCCATGCGGACGTGGTTATTCACTGTCTTTACGCCTTGGGGCATATTCAGGCTTTTTCTTCCCTGGACGCGATCCAGGCGCTGCTTAAGACCGAGACAAATCCCCGCGTGCTCATGGCCGGCGTCAATGCGCTCATTGAAATACCCGACGATGAAAACGCAACCGTGCTGTTGAGCCTGCTGTCCAATGAGGATGCCAGCGTCCGGCATTGGGCCGTATATGCCCTGGGACAAATGCAGGCCCAGCAGGCGGTACCGGCGCTGATCGGCAAACTCAACGATGCTTCGTCTTTGGTTCGCGCCACAGCAGTCATGGCGTTGGCTGAACTCAAAGCCGCCTCCGCGCAACCCCAACTTCTGAAACTGCTCTCCAACCGCAAAGAGGCCGAAGAAGTGCGTTTGGCAGCCGCCAAGGCGTTAATGGCGTTGGGCGACAAAACCGGGGCGGACGTGTTTTGGCAGGAGTTGCAGCGCTCTGATTTAACCATGGACATGCGCTTGCAATATGCGCTGGCTCTGGGGTCCTGCCGTCTGGAGGCGTACCGCGCCCCCTTGGTGGAAGATCTTTTGCAGACCACGGACTTCACCCGGACATTGGTGGCGGCTTTGGCCCTCGGCATAATGAACGACTCCCAGGCCGTGCCCGTGCTCCTCCAAACCCTGGACCACGGCAGTGCGGCAGTGCGGCGGTACGCCATTTTAGGCCTGGAAGGATTTAAACGAACCGAAGTCCTGTCCGCACTGGCAACGCTTGCCAACGAAGACTATGATCCCGTGGTGCGCATTCTCTGCGCCGCCCGGCTGGCGGCTTCGGGCTATACGGAGTACCGGGTCCTGCTGTGGAATGCGCTGGAGAATCAGAGCGAGGACATCCGCTCCGAAGCCCTCATCGCCTTGGGTCGGAGCGCGGACGCGCAGGTGCTCAAACAATTGAAGTGGTATCTGCGCCGCGAACCTTCCGTGCCCGTGCGCGAAACCATATGGCGCATTCTGCGGGCGCACGAAAACCGCTAGGGGAGACCTTATGTTCAAACGTCTGTTTCATTGGCAAATTCTGTTTGCGTTGATTTTGGTGGCCTTGTCCGCCTTTTTCTATTTTCTCCACTACCTGTTGTTCCGCGACCCGCATTATTTGCTCAATTATTTCATCAGCAATCTGGCGTTTTTGTTTTTGGATGTCCTGATCGTCATGCTGGTTCTGCAGGGCCTGCTTCAGTATCGTGAAAAACGGGCTGTTTTGAAAAAACTGAACATGGTTATCGGCTCGTTCTACATCGAGGTCGGTACGGGTCTGATGAAAACGCTTTCCGGCTTTGCACCGGACTCAAGCGCGCATGCCGCCTTGATCATCGGCGCCGACTGGAACGACCAGGATTTTGCCGAGACTCGGAAGTGGTTCAGGGAAAACGAAGTTCGGCTGGAAAGCCGGCAGGGCGACTTGGAGCAACTCAAGACTTTTTTACAGGGCAAGCGGTCTTTCTTGCTCAATCTGCTGGAAAACGGCAATTTGCTCGAACATGAATCGTTTACGGATTTGCTGTGGGCGATTTTTCACCTGACCGATGAGTTGGCCCATCGCACGGATTTCCGGCATTTGCCTGAAGCGGACTTCCGGCATTTGACCGGAGACATGCAGCGGGCCTACGGGCAGTTGATCCGCGAATGGCTGAATTTCCTGAAACATCTCAAGCAGTCCTATCCGTATCTATACTCCCTGGCCATCCGCACCAATCCTTTTGATCCCCACGCTGCGGTGGAAGTGCAAAAATAAGTTGAAACTGATTTCGACAAAGTTTTCTTGGTACTTGGCTTGCCCGTCGCTCGGGTTTATCTTGGGAGAATTAAAAAAAAATGCTATAATTTTTTAGTTTACAGAATAGAATATTTGGAGGACCCATGTGGCGGTTTCGGCGGATGCTCCCGACATGTTTTGCGGTTGTGGGCATGATCTTGGCGGTTTCGGCGGCTTGGGCCTTTTCCTCGGTCACGGTTTCACTTAGTGACAACATCTCCGGCAACTGGTCCAACTACACGGTCCAAGGCCTCAACAGCACCAATGGCATTGGCTGGTTAGGCGGCGCTACCATCACGTTTCCAGCCGGTACTACCATTGACCCCGGCGTCGGGGCTGCGGACGTAACTCTCAATGGCGGCAGCTCGGTGTCGGTGAGTGTCAACGGTTTGCAGCTAAGCATTACGAATTGGGGTCTTAGCCTTTCTCCTGGGACGACCATTACGATTCAGATCAACAATCAAAAAATCAAAAATCCCGGGGCCGGGAACTACGCCCTCACGTTGACTTGCACCTCCGGGGAGACCGGCAACGGTAGCTACACGATTGCGAACCTCACACCCACAAGCACCATTACCCCCAGCTTAACCCCGACGTTTACAGTGACGCCATCCAGGACCGTCACGCCCAGCTCCACGGCGACTTTGACCAACACCCCGACACATTCTCCGACCATGACCTCGACGCTAACCGTTACGCCGACCCCGACTTGTACCACCACCCCTACGTTCACCATCACCCGGACGGGAACGCCCAGTGTGTCGCCGACGTTCACAGCCACGCCAACCGTTTCTTCCTCACATACGCCTACAACCTCGTTTACCCCCACGGTCACGTCCACGTTAACCATTACCCTCACGGCCACACCGAGTGCCACCCTCGCGACTACGTTCACCATTAC
>JAAXVQ010000116.1 GCA_013335425.1 Candidatus Firestoneibacteriota bacterium
CTCATGGGGAACCTGACGCGGGATCCCCATGAGCAACGCGCGATTGAAGCTCGCCATAGCCTACTCCTTCGGGGCCCCGGCATCGCCGGCAGCCGGTTCGGCCGACGCGGCCGCAGGTTCTGCCGCCGGCGCAACCTCCACCGGCTTGGAGGACGGCTTGGACGGCGGAGCCGCCTTGGTCGTAACCTTGGTGGACAAAAATTTCCAAACATTGTCGGCATTTTTCAACGTCCGTTCCACTTCCCGGAAGGACTCTCCGGAGCCGCGGAATTGCAGCAACACGTAATAGGCGGTGTTTTGCTTCCGGACTGCATAGGCGGTTTTGCGCACGCCCATTTTGTCGACGTTGGTAACTTCGCCGTGCTTTTTCTCCAGACTCTTTTTAATGCGGTCGATGAGCTCATCGACTTGTTCCAGAGTCACGCTCGACGGCATCAAAAACATAGTTTCATAAGGCGTTTGCATGCGGATAAAGCCCCCTCAACATATTTAAACCATTCGTACTCGAAAAATTCGGAAACGCGATACTAGCACACCCATCCAGGGGATGCAATATCTTTTTTCACCCTCGGGGTGGAAAACCCCCGTAGGGAACAAGCATGCCTGTTCCCTACCCGAACCGCGCCCGACAGGAAAAAAAATCCCCCAGCTTGGTCAGCCGGGGGATTTTTGCCCTGCCTGCAGAAAAAACCTAAAAATGCTATTCCTGCTTAATGCGCATGGCGTAAAAGGAACGCCAGACGAAGATCATGGAGACCACAAAGAACACCCCAGCCAGGACATAGGCCGTGGTTTTGGGGAGCGTGATCGCCAGTTCCACAGCCAGCAAACCGAAAAGCGTGGTGAACTTGATGACCGGGTTCAAGGCCACGGACGAAGTGTCCTTGAAAGGATCGCCGACCGTATCCCCGACCACGGTCGCGGCGTGCAGGGGGGTGCCTTTTTCCTTCAGATCCACTTCCACGATCTTCTTGGCATTGTCCCAGGCGCCGCCCGCATCGGCCATGAAAATCGCCTGATACAACCCGAAAATGGCGATCGAAATCAGATAACCGATGAAGAAGTTCGAATCCAGGCAGGCAAACGCCAGCGTGGCCGAGAACACGGCCAGGAAGATGTTGAACATCCCGCGCTGGGCGTACTTGGTGCAAATGGCCACCACGCGCTTGCTGTCCTCAATGGAAGCCTTGGCCACTTTGCTGTCCAGCTTGATGTTGGCCTTGATGAATTCCACGGCCCGATAAGCGCCCGTGGAAACGGCCTGGGTGGAAGCGCCCGTGAACCAGTAAATCATGGCGCCGCCCGTGATCAAGCCCAGCAAGAACACCGGGTTCAACAGGGAGAACATGCCCGCGGCCGCATCCAATTGCTGCTGGGTGATCATGCCTTCCGCGCCCCGTTTGGCGAGCAACACGATAATGGAAAACACCAAAGTGGTGGCGCCCACCACGGCCGTGCCGATGAGCACGGGTTTGGCCGTGGCTTTGAAGGTGTTGCCGGCGCCGTCGTTCTCTTCCAAAAAGTGCTTGCCTTTGTTGAAGTCCGGTTCGAAACCGAACTCTTTTTTAATCTCATCCTTGATCTTGGGCAGGGTTTCGATGGTGGAGAGCTCGTAAACCGACTGGGCATTGTCCGTCACCGGTCCGTAGGAATCCACGGCGATGGTCACCGGGCCCATGCCCAAAAAGCCGAACGCCACCAACCCGAACGCAAACACCGAAGGCGCCACCATCAGGGTGCTTAAGCCGAAGGTGCTTACCACAAACGCCACGGCCATCAAGGCCACGATCGAAATGCCCATCCAGTAGGCCGAAAAATTCCCGGCAATGAAACCCGCCAGGATGTTGAGCGAAGGACCGCCCTCGCGCGAAGCCGTCACGACTTCCTGCACGTGGGCCGATTTGGTGGAGGTGAACACCTTCACCAGCTCGGGAATGATGGCGCCGGCCAGGGTGCCGCAGGTGATGATGGTGGCCAGTTTATACCACAGTGTGCCGTCGCCCAAGCCGGCGATGAGCAGATAGGAAGCCAGATAGGTCACCACCACCGAGACGATTGAGGTTATCCAAACCAACGAGGTCAAGGGCCCTTCAAAGTGCATCTGGTCGGCGTTTTTGTACTTGGCCGAGGCCATGGCTTCGTTGATCCAGTAGGACAAGCCGCTGGTGATGATCATCATCACGCGCATGGCGAAGATCCAGACCAGCAGTTGGATCTGGACCGTGGGGTCCGCCACGGCCAGCAGGATGAAGGTGATGAGCGCGACCCCGGTAACGCCGTAGGTTTCAAACCCATCGGCCGTAGGGCCCACCGAGTCACCGGCATTGTCCCCGGTGCAGTCGGCGATTACGCCCGGGTTGCGGGCGTCGTCTTCCTTGATGTTGAACACGATCTTCATCAAATCCGAGCCGATGTCCGCGATCTTGGTGAAAATGCCGCCCGCAATGCGCAGCGCGGCCGCGCCCAGAGACTCGCCGATGGCGAAGCCGATGAAGCAGAAGCCCGCCAGGCTGCCCGGGACATAGAGCAGAATGCAGAGCATGATGAGCAATTCAATGGAGATCAGCAGCATGCCGATGGAGATACCGGCGCGCAACGGAATGGCATAGGTCGGGAAGGGCTTGCCGCGCAGGCTGGCGAACGCCGAGCGCGAGTTGGCGAAGGTGTTGACGCGGATGCCGAACCAGGCCACGAAGATCGAGCCCGCGATGCCCACCAGGGAGAAAAGCACAATGATGGCCACGTTGAGCGCGCCCACGGGTTTGAGCCAGCCGAAGTAGATGACGATGATGGTGCCGATGAAAACCCAGAGCAGCATGATGAACTTCAGCTGGGTGGCCAGGTAGGTTTTGCAGGTTTCATAGATCAGCTCGGAAATTTCCCGCATGGATTTATGGACCGGCAAATTCTTCAGGTTCATGTACATCCCTAAGCCGAACACCATGCCCAGCAGGCAAATGAAAATGCCGTAGGTCAACAAGGTGTGTCCGGGCACGCCCATGAACGACACCGTGCTCAAATCAGGCAATTTCAAGTCCGCCTCGCTGGCAAAAGCCAGCGAAGACATCATCAAGCCGGCCGCGCCCACCAACAAACCCGCGCCCTTGGCTTTCCATGCAGACAACCACTTACCTACCGTGTTTCTCATGCTGCGTTCTCCTTTTATATATATTGTAGGAACCGGCACAAAACCGTTCCCTACGATCCCTGCCTGCCGGCAAATAAAGCGCAACCCTGCGTTTAAAAAAACGGGCGGATTCTAACATTTTTGTCATTGGACTGTCAAGGAGACATTTGGAGAGGAAGAGATAATGTTTTGCCGGGAATATTTTCCAGCCGATCCCGGTAAAAAACCGACCTTTAGCAAGCGCAATAAACCCGCAAAAAAAATCCGAGAACCGGATTGCCTGGCGGCAGATCCGGCTCTCGGACAAACCGGCTGGGAGTCGACAGCAGATTAAGGGGGTAAACCTTACTGCCGACAAAGGGGGGTAAACCCAGCCAGAGGGGTGAAACCAGCCACTAGGTTCTTGCTGATTTCATTATGTTGGACACCTGAGCATATTTTTAGTTCTCCAAATTAAACCCGGCCGCCAAACCTAATTCTTTGAATGCTGGGTGCGGGAAATATAATGGCGGAGGAGCAATTTTTGATAACGGGTGACCATTTGGTGGTAGCGCAGGTTTTTTTCGGGATTATCCCCGATTTGTTCCCTTTTGGCCAACAAACGGTCGGTAATTCGCTTTCGATTCCAATTAAAGGCTCGCAACATGACCTACAGCCCCGCTTTCATAATGATGGCCGATAAACGGCTACTGCCTTTTAAAATTTTAAACTATCTTTTCCTTGGTTCCACGCCGTCATTTGGACATTTTCCCGGCTAATATATCTATGTTCTTTAGACCCATCCGGATTCAAAAGATTTCATTTATTTTAAATTTTTAAGAAAAATATTTTTTTCCTTGGCGGGTGTCCTGATTTTTCAGCCAGGCTTCGATTTCGGCAATTACGGCAGATTTTTCGGAGAGCCAGGTGGGGGCAACCAAAAACTCGGGCGGACAATCGGCGGATAAGCGCTGGATCACGGTCTCGGGCCAAAGCTGCTCTAAAAAGCTCCCCACCCTTTGGACGTATTCGCCCCGACTCAAGAGTGTCACTAGGTTTTGCTCATATTCCTCCGCCAAAACCGTGCCGGCCACCACATAGAGCGGATGAAATTTTACGCCCTCGATCCGCAAGGCGCCCAGGGCCCTCGCCGTCGCCAGTTCCTGTTCCAGGGTTTCGCCGGGAAGTCCCAAAATCACGTGCGCGCACAAGCGGAGCTCGGGATAACGCCGCGCGGCTTCCACGGCCAGGAAAAAATCCCGGGCATCATGTCCGCGGTTCAGACGGCGTAACGTTTCGTCATGGATGCTCTGCAAACCCAGTTCCAGCCAAACTTCATAGTCCCGGGTATATTCGGCCAACAGCGCCAAGCGGTCGGCGTCCACGCAGTCCGGGCGGGTGCCGACGGCCAGAGCTTTGATTTCCGGAAAAGCGCGAATGACGTCGTAGGTTGATCTTAAGCTGTCCACCGGCGCATAGGTGTTGGTGTAGGGTTGGAAGTAGGCCATGAAGCGGGCAATGCCGCGCTCTTGCCCTTTTTGAATTTGCCCGGCGATTTGCGCTTCCAAGGCGGCGGGGGTGCCGAGAGCGCGTCCGGTAAAACCGCGCGGATCGCAAAAAACGCAGCCGTCCCCCGAGACGCGGCCGTCCCGGTTGGGGCAGGAAAAACCCGCATCCAAACTAAGCTTGCGCACCGGGCCGCCGAAACGTGTTTTCAAATAATCGGAGAAACGGCGATAGCGCGCTGCAGGGCCCGGTTCAGTCATGCCGGGCCGGACCTTTGCGGGACAAAAGCATATAGAGCAGGGTGACGGCCGCAGGGGTAACGCCGGAAACGCGGGAAGCCTGCCCCAGGCTCAGGGGACGCAGACGCGTCAGTTTTTCCGATATCTCCTTGGTCAAGCCGGGCACGCCGGCGTAAACAAACTCGGGCGGGATGCGGACCGCTTCCAAATCTTTAAAGCGCGCCACCTCCGTCATTTGCCGTTTAATATAACCCGCGTATTTCACGTCCACATCGACCCGGCGGCGCACGTCGTCGGGCACGGTTTGGGTCTCCGGGTCCAGTTGGGCCAAGCGCGCATAGTCCACTTCCGGGCGACGCAACATTTCCAGCAGCGTGACCGAGCCGTTGACCGGCGAAAGGCCCCAGGCCTGCAACTGCCGGTTGACCTCGGCCGTACCCGTCAGGCGGCGCGCTTCCAAACGCCGGTGTTCGTCCGCGCGCGCTTCCAGGCGGAGCTTGAACTCCGTGAAATCCGCGTCCGAAATCAGCCCCAGTTCATGCCCCAAAGGCGTCAGACGCTCGTCGGCATTGTCTTCACGGATCACCAAGCGGTACTCCACCCGCGAGGTAAACATGCGGTAGGGCTCGTTGGTGCCTTTGGTGACCAGATCATCGACCAATACGCCCAGATACGCCTGCGAGCGGTCGAGCACAACTTCGTTTCTGCCCAGCACGCCGCAGGCCGCATTGATGCCGGCCAAGAGCCCCTGGGCGGCCGCTTCCTCGTAGCCGGTCGTGCCGTTGATCTGCCCGGCGAAAAAAAGCCCGCCCAGCATTTTGGTTTCCAGCGTGGGTTTCAATTGGGTGGGGTCCAGATAGTCGTGCTCGATCCCGTAACCCGCCTGCACGATGCGGGCGTTTTCGAGTCCGGGCACGGAGTGCACCATGTCCGCCTGCACGTCCAAAGGCAGGCTGTTGGAGAGCCCGTTGGGATAAAACCGCGTGGTGTGGAGGCCTTCGGGTTCCACAAAAATGTGATGGCTTTCGCGTTCGGAAAACTTGACGATTTTGTCTTCCACCGAAGGGCAATAACGCACGCCCGTGGCTTTGATCTGCCCGGAGTAAAGGGCGGAACGCCCCAGGTTTTCCCGGATGATCCGGTGGGTTTCCAAGGTGGTATGCCCGACAAAACACGACCGCTGCGGCAGCACGGGTTGCCGGGGCGAACGCACGGAAAACGGCACATACGCCGCATCGCCGGTTTGTTCGGTCAATTTTGAAAAATCAATGCTCGCGCCGTCCAACCGCGGGGTGGTCCCGGTTTTGAAACGCCCCAAAACCAATCCCAGGGAGCGCAATTGCCGGGGTAGGCTTTCGGCCGCCGTCTCCCCCAGGCGCCCTCCGGAAAAATGTTCATCGCCGATATGGATAAGGCCGCCGAAAAAAGTCCCCGGCGTAATCACCACCGCCCGGGCCGTCACGTCGCCGCCTTGCGCCAGGCGCACGCCCGCCACCCGGCCCGCGCGCACTAAAATTTCCCGAGCTTCGTCCGTGGCCACGGTCAGTCGGTCCAACGCGCGCAGATGCTGCGCCGCTTTCGCCGGGTATACGTCGAGGTCCACCTGCATGCGCGTGGATTGCACGGCCGCGCCGCGGGTGGTGTTGAGGCAGCGGTATTGCAGGCAGGCGGAGTCTGCCAACTCGCCCATCCACCCGCCCAGAGCGTCGATTTCCTTGACCAACTGCCCCTTGCCCACGCCCCCCACCGCCGGGTTGCAGCTCAACTGCCCCAGACCGTCCGGCGTGAGCGTGACCAGCAGGGTGGTGCAGCCCAGGCGGGCGCCGGCGG
>JAAXVQ010000467.1 GCA_013335425.1 Candidatus Firestoneibacteriota bacterium
GGCGGGGGTGATCTCGGCCGCGCAGGTAGTGGTGGGCAGCGACTCGGGTCCGGCGCATATGGCGATTACCCAAGGCGTGCCGACGGTGATGCTCTGGAGCCGGACCAACGAACCGGTCGAATGGGGGCCCTGGGGTCGCGGGGTGCAGGCCGTGGTGGTGCGCCAAGCAGACCAGGAAGACGCGGTTCAGCAGGCAGTGTCGGCCGTAAAGCATTTCTTGGCTTCGGCGGCGTTTAAAAAAACACTTTAGACATGGCCGTAATGGGAGCGCGATGAAAACCTGGATTTTTAAAGGCTTGCGTCTGCTTTTCTGGGGAGCGCGGCATAAACATCTGGTAACCGCCAATGTGCAGCGGATCCTGGTCATTAAACTCTGTTGCATCGGTGATGTGCTTTTCACCACCCCGCTGCTGCGCGCGCTGCACGCCAATTTTCCCCGGGCGCATATCGACTACATGGTTTCGCCCTGGTGCCGGGAACTGGTGCGCGCGAACTCCAATGTGCAGCGCATATTGGATTTTGACGCTTATGCGCCGGCATCCGGGTGGGGCAAACTGGTGCGGGGTTGGCGCGCCCGGCAGGATATCCGGCGCGGGTGCTATGACGTGGCCATCGTGCTGCACCGTTCGGGTTTGGCGACCTTGCTCCCGTTTTTGGCCGGCGTGCCGATCCGCATCGGCTGGGATTGGCAAGGGCAGGGTTTTTCCCTCACCCATCCGCTGAAATACCGGGGAGAAGAACACGAGGTGGACCGGGCTTTGGATTGTCTGCTCCCCTTAGGCGCAGGTTCGGAGGGCGATGCTTTGGAAATGGCCGTTCCGTCCGACGCGCGTCAATTTGCCGAGGCTTTCCTGCAAGCGCGGGTTGCCGCCGGGGAACATGGTCCCTTGGTGGCGATTTTTGCAGGCGGGGGCGTGAATCCGGGCACGGTGATGAACACCAAACGCTGGAAGCCTTCCGGCTATTTGGAAGTCTGCCGCGAGCTCACCCGCGCTTATCGCGCGCGCCTGCTGTTTGTGGGCACGAAAAGCGACGCCGAGGTCGGAGATCTGATTTTGACGGAGAGCGAACTGCAGGCCACGGCCATCCGCGCTGAGGGCAAAACCGACTTGCTCCAACTGGCCGCGCTTTTGGAAATGTGCGATTTGTTCATCGGCGGGGATTCGGGGCCGCTGCATTTGGCCGCGGCCGTGGAAACGCCCACGGTCTCGATTTACGGCCCCACCGACCCGAAACGCCTGGCACCCCGGGGCGCCTGGCACCGGGTGGTCCGGCATGAGGTGTCCTGCGCGCCCTGCTACACGCCCGATACGGTCCACCAAGAGGACGTGACCGTTTGCCGTCGGGGGAGCCCGGTCTGCATGCTGGAGGTCACGCCCGAGGCCGTGCTCGATGCGGCCGAAGAGCTCCTGCACAAGAAAGGATTTTTAAAATCATGAAGGTCGCCCTGATTCACGACTGGCTCAACGGCATGCGCGGCGGGGAAAAAGTGCTGGAAGTGCTCTGCGAGCTCTACCCCGAGGCGGATATTTTTACCCTGATCTATGAACCCGGCAAGGTTTCGCAAACCATCCGTTCGCATAAAGTGACTGCTTCGTTCATACAGCGCCTGCCCGGGGCGCGCCGCTTTTACCGGAATTACCTGCCGCTGTTTCCTGCGGCCATGGAACAATTTGATTTGCGCAGGTACGAGCTGGTGATCTCCTCCTCGCATTGTGTGGCCAAGGGCGTGGTCACCGCGCCGGGCACGCTGCACGTGTGTTATTGCCACACGCCCATGCGTTATGCCTGGGAACAATATCATGAATATTTTCCCGAGGCCCAACTGGGCTGGTTCAAGCGCTGGTTCATCCCCCAGGCCATGAGCCGCCTGCGTTTGTGGGATGCCGTCACGGCCTCCCGCGTGGATCATTTCCTGGCCAATTCCGCGCACGTGGCGGCCCGCATCCGGCGCTACTACGGGCGTGAAGCAACGGT
>JAAXVQ010000468.1 GCA_013335425.1 Candidatus Firestoneibacteriota bacterium
GCGGGGGAAGGCGCGGGCGCAGGCAAAGCCTGGGGTCGGGGCGCGTGCCCCAACGCTTGCATGGTTTCCCGAACACTCCGAGGATCGGTCTGCCAATACGCCAAACCCTGCACATAAACGGTTTGGCCGGGCAAAATGGTCTGCCTCCAGGAAGTCCCGGTCACGCTTTTCATTTCCAAGGCCAGAAAAAAAGCAGTGGCCATATCCAGGTCCGTCTCCATTTGCTGCATGAACAAATAGAACGCGCGCAGGGTTCGGGGCAACTGGGTAAACCCCATCACCTGCAGGGTAAAGGCTTTGACAAATTCCTGCTGACGGCGCATCCTTCCCTGATCCCCGTCTTCGTCGCTGCGAAATCGGACATAATTCAGGGATTGCCTGCCGTCCAACAGCTGATACCCCGGCGCCAGGTCAATGTTGACGCCGCCGGCCTGATCCAGGTATTGCATGCGTTTGGGTACGTACAGCGGTACCCCCCCCATGGCGTCCACCAGGGAAATAAAGCTCGAGTACCGCACGTGGATGACATAATTTATTTTTACGCCCAGCAGGTTTTCCAGGGTGGATCGCGTCATGGCCAGGGCGTAAGCCTGTCCGTTTAAAACATTGCCGTAGGCATAAACCGCGTTGACCTTAAGCAGGCCGCGCTTGGGCAGCAGCACCTGGGTGTCGCGCGGGACCGAGAGCAGGGAAAGGCGTGGGGGCAAAGGGCGCCAATGCAGCAGCAAAATCGTGTCCGTATGCTGTGCATATTCGACATCGTCCGTGCCCAGAACCAGAATATTCACCGCAGCCGCGCTCAAATAAACCGCACCGGCCGCCAGCAACCCGACGAAAGCCATACGCGCCCAGAACCGCCAAGGGGCGCCTTGGACGCCGTCGTCATCTCCGGCGGACGGCGCGAGCGTCGCGGATAAACGGGCAAAAAGGCGGCTCGAACCGCGCCCCCAGGCAGGTTTACGTACATAATGATTGCGTTTCAACGCCGGGATGCTCCTTCGATTTTCCTAAAATAATCAGTTGCTATTGCGGAAAGGCTCTTTAAAATTCCCCTCCCCAGGACTTGGTGGGAGGGGACGAAGGGGAGGGGGTAAAAACCTTCTATTGAGAAGTTTGTCCCCTCACCTTTGTCCTCTCCCACAAGGGGAGAGGAATTTGAATAGTAGAAGTATTTTTCCCACAACAAGAATCAACTAAGACGCTTATTGTAGCATAGGTCGGCGGCAACTGCCAGCGGCTCCGACAAACGCTACGCTGCCTGTAAAAAAAAAACTCCCACCCCGATCAAGGATGGGAGGTTTCGCTGCGGTAATGTTCCGGCTTACGGAATTTTCATGGCCACATAAATGGCCGAACCTTCACGCTCAATGAGCACCAGCAAATCTTCGCCGGATTTGAAAGTCTTGATGACTTTTTTATAGTCCTCAGCCGTACGGATCCGCTGCCGGTTCATTTCACGGATGATGTCCCCGGCGGCCAGTCCCGAGCCGTCGGCCGGGCTGTTGGGTTCCACGGCTGTAATGACCACGCCGGCCAAATTCGAAACGCCCAGTTTCCTACCCCACTCCGAACTGACCGTTTCCACGGTAAGGCCCAGCACCCGTAACAGCCGTGACTTGGGCGATAGCCACGAAAACAAGTTACCACCAATTCCGGAAGACGGTTTAATTAAGATACTGCATGTGGTGATTCATTTTGCGGTGCGTTTATTGGCGGTGCTGATGACGCTGACGGCGCCGAAGGCACCGAAGATCAGGAGGAGCGCAGCGAGGCCGCGCCGCGAGCGCGGCAGGTGGATCGCACCGCGGATGCGGGTCTCGGCGAACCGCTCGAACGGCACGCCACGATCGGGCGCGTAACGCCGGATCGCCTGGTGCAGGCCTTGCACGCCGCTCCCGATCAGTTCCCGCGGGTCGACTCGCGACTGGACCTGGATCGACAGCCGCCGCAGCGCCCGCGTCACCAGCGGCAGGCACCCCTCGACCAGGGCCGTGTACGCCGCCGGATC
>JAAXVQ010000117.1:0-3993 GCA_013335425.1 Candidatus Firestoneibacteriota bacterium
CGAGCATTTCCGGCTCAAAGGTAACATGACCATAAGCGGGCAGTACGCCGCTAAAAAAAGTGAAAAAGCTAATAATCCCAATTACACTATTAGACCCGCCAAACCGCAAAAAATTACATCCCGGATAAAAAAAGTTCCGCAAATTTAAAGATAAAAATGAAAAAAGGATATCTCTTTTAAGTATATCAACGGCTCGAGGGAAAACAAGTCGAAATTTTAATTTTTTCATAGAAATTCTCGAAAAACCTCCTACTTTCAATTCAAATCGGCGTTTGATCTTCGGCCAAGTAAGGAAGAAAGTCAAGCCAAAAGGTTCCCCGATCTCAAACCGGCGGACCTCGAAAAAAACACTTTTTCCGCCTGTGGAAAAACCTTCGCCCAGGACTTTACTAGGCCGCCTGAGCCGCGTCTTTAAAGAGCATACGGCGGTGTTTTTCCAACTTTTCCAGGTTCAACGTCAGAGCAAACTGGTTCGCCATGTCGGCATAAACGCCAAACGAAGCCGCACCGCCGGACACCAGCAACGGGTTGGGTACCCAAACCGGCCGCCCCTCGCCTGCCGAGGCTTTTTCCCAAGTCCCCAGCACTTTGGCGGCCATAACCTGCATGCTGCCCATCAACTCGCTGAAGGTCAGCAGCGAATTTTCCGCCTCGGCTTTGGCCGAAATCGCTTCAGACGCTTTCCCCTCGGCTGCCAGCGACTCGGCCCGGCGCATTTGGGCTTTCAGTACCCGCAGCATAGATTTCACGAATTCTTGGCTTAACCGCCGATTTTCCGACTTTTGAGAAAACCTTAAGTAAGCTTGACCTACGGGAGTGCCCGCATTACGCAACAGTTGTTTGAGCCTTGATTCCTTGGGTAAAGCCGCTACCTTACTCTGCAAATACCCAAAAGCATCGGCTTGCTGCCACAAAGTCTCGGCCCCTATCAGCTCAGCCTCCCGACTGTAGAACTTCGCAGCCGGCACTTTGATCACTTCGGCCCTTTCACCTGCGTACACCCTCGCCTGCACTCCCTTGGGCAAATGCTCGCCTTGTAAGTCCTCAAACGCCAATTTCAGCTTGTTGGGCGCAGTCACTTCGAAGAGCACGCTGCGGGCATAGGCCACCTTGCCGATGGTTTCGGCTTCCACTTTCCCGGTAACCACGGCGTGCGTGTTTTCCGTTAAGTCTTGCGCCACTTCCCGTAAGCCTGCCGGGGTGTTGTGCAGCAGACGACTCATTTCACCCAGCAGGCCTGCGCCGTCTTCTGCCGACAAGGGGACCGTTTCCCCTGCCGCGCTCAAGGTTCCGGCTTTCAAAACGATTTCCACCAGTTTCAGTCTGGCTATCAAGCCGATGCCTTTACGCTGTTGCTCCAGGGCAATTCTCAGAGTACTCACGCGGCTTAAAATTGCCGCATACGACTCCATGCCCATCACTCCGACTTCTTGCCCGGGTTCCAGTATCGCAGTTTCCAAGTTACGCTCCGCATTCCCGACCGCGTTCGGTGCGGTCAAGAACTTCAACAGACCGGTGTCCACAATTTTCTGCCGTGCTCCGGCCAACTGACCGCTTTCCAGGGCTACGCGTTTGACGAGGGCGGCCAGACTCCCGTTGTTGACCTCACCTTTTTCCAAACCATTGATCATTTCCCGCAGGCGTGCGGCTGCGCCTTGGTCAACCCTCTGCGACAGCACGCCGGCAAGTTCGGACAAGCTCAAGTCAGGCACTTCTCCGAGCGCAATTTCCCCTTCCTGCAGATAGTTAACGGCCAGTTCCAGGATCTGCGCGCCGCTGATGCCCACCTTGCCTGAGTTTTGTTTCCGCCAGGCTTCCATACTCATCCCCGTCCGAAGATTCGCGACCGTTCCTTGTTCCTCCGGGGTTTCGACTTCGTAAGTTTTGGTCTTAAATCCCGCATAATATTGATCGGCTTGCTGCCCGGCCATAACCAAGAACAAGAAGATTTTTACCCGATGGTTCAATTGCGCCAGGCGCGACTGCAGGGTCCCGTCATTTTCCGGCCGGGATTGTTGAACTGCCGCCAGCAGTGAATCGGGTACATACACAGTAGCCCAAATCACTTGGTCAGTGGACTTTGCATCTCCTTCGCGGTAGGCACCTAAGAGCTCACCTCGAAACAAACGTTGGAGAAAGCTTCCCGTCTCGGATAACCCTCGAAAGCGGACACCTTGGATGCCGTACTCCCGGGCCGCCGGGGCGTCAGGCACCTGCAACAGTTTCCGCACGGCATTGAGCTGCGGGTTGTCGTCCGCCACCTCAACCTGCCCGGCGCGGCCTGCAAAAACCGCCACCACGGCGATGAAAAGGTTCACCCCCATGCTCAACACGGCCGACATCCCTTGGAACCTACCCAAGGGTAAAAACGCCGACTGAGCTTCGGTCCCGAACAGGACAGCCTGCAGCCAAAATTGCAGCCACCGCGTCGGCCATCCCGGCTTTTTAATCAACGTTTCGTTCACGCCTTCGGGGATTATCGTTTGCAGGTGCTTCAAAGCTTGCGTAACCTCGTTATACGCGGTTTCGTTGGAAGCATTTCTAGCAGTGCCCAGGGAGGGAGGTTCTCCGGACATGCTTTGATTTCCCTGTGCGGCCGGACTTGTTTTCGCCGCAGGTACGGACTGCACATTTTTAAACCGGCTAAAAACCATTTTTAATACAAACCCGGCCGCGGCCATGTAGGCATAGGTCTCGGCCCACAGACGGTTGGGCGGTCCGGTGTTCTTCATAGCCCTGGCTGCTTCCTGTTGTTGGTGAGCTTGTTCGTGGATAAAGATCATTCGTTGCATGAACGCAGGTAAATAAGATATCCGGGCCAGGTCGGCTACGATCTTGCCCCGCAAAACTTCCGGACCTTGACGATCCTGCAAACTCAAGTAATAAGCCGGACCGGCGTGTTGTTGCTCTTTCGGCAAAACGCGCAGATCCACGATTTCCGGATCCAGCCACTCGGAAATCAAACGCAGCCGGTGCGTTTCGGTCAAGGTTTCGTCTTGGGCTTGCCAACCCGATATCCCCAGCATAACTCCCAATGCCAACAAGGGGGTGCCGATCACAGGCAAAGTCAGCACGCCCAATAAGCCTGCCGCGAAGGCTGCCAACGACCACCCCACATTTAAAATCAAACCATTGCTTAACGACGTGTACCCCAACCAAACTCCCAGCAAGGAAACATAACCCAACCCGGTGGCGGCCAAGCCCAGCATGCCGGTAACTGCTCCCGAAATATATCGGGGCAAAGTACTGGAAACCGAGCCCGACACTTCCGGTTCCTGAAGCCCCAGGGACCATAAAATCTGAGGGTCCGACTCCCCCAGCGACTTCAAGACTTTTTCCAAACGCTGTTTTACATCAATAGCTACAGACCCGCCCTGCCCAACAATTTTTTTTATTAGCGGCCGAAGGGATGTTTTATCAATCGTATTCAACACTTGCAATTGACCTATTTCCACATCCGCCGAGTAGCCCATTTTCTCCTTACTCAAAATATTCCATAAGAGATATTGCCGCACACTTGCCAGCAGCTCAGGGTCCCGATCGTGCAATAAGCGGGCGACTCTTGCCATATCCGTTGTTTTCGGGTTGGATCGGATCAATCCCACCACTTGTGCTTCGGGTAACGACATATAGCGCCCGCTCACCTTGAGCAACGCAAGCATGGTTCCCAAATTTTCATCATCTTTTAACAATTCGCTAAACTGCCGCCTGCCAAAGTAGGTCTCCAAAAAAGTTTGCGTACTAAAAAATTTCAACACACGCACCCGGCTTAAAACAGACGCCATTTCCGGAAAAGATTTTCCGGGATTGGCCGTCAATATTTCATTGAGTTCACGGCTTCCATCGGCGGTAAGACTCTCCGGACCGTACTTTTCCTTGTGGCTGGCAACCCAACGCTCAAGTGTTTGGGCGGTGGCTTGGATGTTTCCCGGACCAGCCAGCAACCGGGATAATTCCGCCGTGCCTCGAGGAAGTTCTTGGTCAGAGTACGGT
>JAAXVQ010000117.1:4003-6596 GCA_013335425.1 Candidatus Firestoneibacteriota bacterium
TTTCCATGTCTAACCGTTGCATCAGGTTAGGCCAGGCATTTTTACCGTCCGCTGAAATCGTACCGTTAGCAGCGACGGATAAATGCCATCCAGCCTCATCCGTGTTGATGGTTATCGAACTAAAATAAGGACGATTCACAGCCGGATGCTTCAGCAAGGCGGGCAAATACCGGGTACTCAGTAACTCCAATTCCTCTGATGAACCACGCCAAACTCGATTGGCGATTTGGATATCGGGCAGATTTTTACCCGGATTGCGTTTTGTCCAGTCGGCTTGCCAACTCTGAAAGGCGGCGTCGATCTTCTGCAACCTGGCCTCGGTCTGAGCGGTAGTCAAACTGGCGTTATGGGTCAGCCAAGCAAATATCCGCGGATGCGTTTGGGCCATGTCCAAGAGCCGTTTGCACTCTTTCGAGGAAAGAAATTGCTTCTCCGTATTTAAGAAAAATTTCAAATTTGGAATCAAGGATTCCAGATAGTTGACATCCATCTTTTCAACAACTTTAAGGTTGTTGTCAAATCTTTCCTGAACACGCGCCTGCACCCAGTGTTCCAACGCCGCAGAGGTTATACGACCTTCCGAGTCCACACCAATGGGTGTCTTACGGCCGTTCACAAACAGGTAGTCCCCGGTCGGCTCGCGTACCAGGAACAGCTTGGCCATAAATAAAAATTTCTGCTTCAACCCTGCGCTCAATCCGTTAAGAAAAAAGTCTCCCTTGCTCAGACTTGCATTGAAAACCGCATAGGTTTCCGCAAAATCTTCATAAGCCGGATTACCCTTTTTCTTGGTCAGTTCGATCGTTGCATTCCAGGCGTATTGGGATACGCAATGTTTCCTTTCCCAGTATCGGGCATGAATCCGGGACCATTCCGCGAACTCCGCTTCCGGGAGGTGACCTTGCACAAAATGTCCCAATTCATGCAGGATAACGTACTCAGTTACCTCGCTTTCACTAAAAAATTTTAAAGGATTGCGAAAAGGCAACAAACCCGTTTCATCGTTCTGAAGACTTTTTGTATTTATGGATATCATTCGATAATCCGTAACCCCGGCAATACCCCGGGCGGACAGGTCTTCCATCCGCAACACCTGCATGCCGGCTATATGGTTTTCCGGAACTTTGCTCATTTCCGAAAAAGCTTTTTGGATATCGTCGAGGGTAAACTTGCCGATTAAACTGATCCAATGGTCGCGGACTTTGATCATCCAATGATCTTCTCCGCGCCCTGCCAAATCCCTGCCTGCGTGGCGCAGCACGCTGTCATTTCCCGGGTTTGAAACCAACGCCCGAATACGTTGTTGATATATAAGGCGGTTAAATGCCTCGCCTTTTTCCCCACTAATGAGCATGCCTTCTCCGGAAATTTCCGGCAACAATTTTTCCAAAAGCGATCCCAAAACATCAGGAAAATCATCTAAAGCTCTGCGCTGAACAAGCAACCCGGCATCTTGGGACATATCAGCCTCAACGAAAAAAATCCCATGTTCCGGCTTTGCCAAATCGCTGACAATGAGCACCCGCATGTCCCGGGCCAAGTGATCGGGCAATATCGCCAACATGGCTTTCAGCTTTTCCTGCAGCGCCACGTCCGACTGGTCAACGCCCAAGACCCAAAGATTATATTTTTCCAACATTTGCTTTTGGAACGCGCTCGCCTTCAACCTGCTCAACGCATCCGTTGATACGTCTAATTGCGACAAGTACTTTTCTTCCACGCCTATTTTTTCAAATTGCCCCCGAACTTTTTGCAGCGCCGAAATTTTCTGCGCAACCATCGTTTCCTGCGCTTTAGCCACCGGACTCGGCACCGGCAAATAGGCAACCGAAAACAACAGGACCAAAAGCGGCAAAGTCTTCAAACCTGCAAAGCTGAAATTTCGTACCTTAGCCAGGGCTGCTTGAGACCACTGTCCCAGCAACCAACGCAGACCGCGTGATGGTTGCTCCACCTTTGGGGTCATGTGACCCGACTGCGGTTGTGTAATCGACCCTTTTTCATCGGGGGCGCGGGTTTGTCCGGACTGCTCCAGGGCAAAGGTCAGCGCACCGCTTGGGAAGGTATCCGTTTCCAGCCGGTGCTTGAGGTCGGCATCGCCGCGCGGCGAAAGCGTGGTGTTCCCCCCCTGTTTGGTGTTCACCACAGCCGTGTTGACCACCAGCACAGGGGTGGCGGGAGCAACACTTTGACGGATGTTGGCGATATAACGGTCAATATCCTCGGGGCGCATGCTGGCGACATTGATGGAAAGATCAATGTCCTCGGGCAAACCGTTGAAATTTTCCGGTTTCCGCGCATCGGCGCACAAATTTAAGTGAAGCTTGCGCTCCACGCCGTCGACTTGAATAGCCAAAATATTTTGTTTTACCTTTAAGCCTGCATCCAATGCTTGTAAAATCACCGGATGGCCGGCCAATTGCGCCCCCACCTCAGGTCTGGCATCAAAACCCACCCGTTGGCTTTCCTGCTGCCAGAGATTGCTCGTGGACAAAGCGCGCAAGATAATGGGTTCCTTGCCGGGGCGGATGGCCAAAATGCCGTCCACCGGAATTTCTCCGACCTCCAGGCGCACACCCATGACCACGTTAAG
>JAAXVQ010000118.1:0-2743 GCA_013335425.1 Candidatus Firestoneibacteriota bacterium
GGTAAAAATAGCAAGTTGTTTTACAAATTATAATATGTCTTTCGGAATTAGGTTTAGTGACTTTTATCAACCCGTTGCCTCATCATAGAACAGAGGCGGGGGTTCGGGGGCGAAGCACCCCGACTAAGTTAGGAAGGAAAGCAAAACGCATCGGCGTTTGCGTCAGGGAAACCTGTGGTTTCCCTGAACATTCATGTTAAGAAGCAGGGGGAAGTCATGATCTTGGATAAAATTGAGCATTGGGAAAAGTACGCCTGCTTGGCTCCGGGTTTGGCTCGGGGGCTGGAGTTGTTGGCCTCGGGGAAGTTGGACACCCTGGTCGACGGCAAACATGAAATCGACGGGGACGGGCTTTATGCCAGCGTGCAGACGTATACCCCCAAAGCGCCCGGCGAGTGCCGCTGGGAAGCGCATCGCCGGTATATTGATATTCAATATTTGGTCAACGGTTGCGAGCATATGGGGTACACTCCGGTGGAATCATTGGCAGTTGCGGTTCCATATGATGATTCCCAGGACCTGGTTTTCTTTGGCGGCGGCCCGGAATTCGGCACCCTGTTGAAGGTGGGGGAGAAAATGTTTGCCGTGTTTTTTCCGACGGACGCCCACATGCCCATGCTTTCGCCGGAAGGCAAGCCCGGGCAGGTAAAAAAAATCGTGCTTAAAGTCAGGTGCGGATGAACCAGGTAAGGTGCCAAACCGGGAAGGCGGGTAAAGGCCAATGAAACTTAACGCGAGCTTAAGACTAAAGCGGGGAATCCTTTGGACTTTGGCTTTTACCGGACTGTTTTTTGGTATGGGAACAATCCCGGCCGATGCCAACACCGACACGGCCTTAATGGACATGCGGTTTTTGCCCACCACCGATATGTTTTTGACAGCGTACGGCGGCGGTAAAAAAGATACTTGGACGGGGCATACGGCCATCATTAAAAATCCGCTGCCGGACCCGTTCGGAACTACCAACGGCAATACGCCGGTGATATATGTAATGGGCGGCGGCGCCAATACCTTTTCGGCCTATGCCGACGGCAACGGGGACACCAACACACCGGCAGGCGCGTATTCCAGTGTTTACAAATCCAACGTGGACAGCAACGGTGCGTTGCTTAATTGGTCTTCGGACGCTACCCACGGGGTTATGCCCATGGCTTCGATTCTGCATACCAGCGTGGTAACGGTCAACCACCAGGCGTATGTGATCGGCGGGGCCAATTCCGGGAATGCCAATATTTTTGCCGGGGCGGCTTCGCGCTCGGACACGGTCTATTACGGCATCGCGCCCACGGACTGGTACAACGGGCATGCCGATGTTTTTTATGAAAATATCGGTGCCGGGTCCACTTCCGGGAATTTTGAGGTCACCAGTTTTATTCCTTTGAAAGATCCTAATTGGTCAACGGATAATCCGGCCGCTGGTTGGACGGGTGGGGATTGCTATCAGCCTTTGATCCGGGCGGCCTCGGTGACCGTCAATGGCGTGATTTATGTTTTAGGCGGAATTTCACGGGTCAACCAACTGCCGGTGGTTTCCCATCCGGCCATCGGCATGAGTGACGCGGACGTGCAGGACAAGGTCTGGTACGCGATCCCCAATCCCGGCGGTTCCATCAATGCCCTCGGCGGTCCCAACGGTTGGACCACGACGACTCCCTTGCCGCAGCATTTATATGATGTCGCAGCCTGCGCCTTTGATAATCGTATTTATGTTTTCGGCGGGCGTGATGCCCATGCGCCGGTGAACCCTTCGCCCGGCAGCGTTTCCGTCCACACGCCACTCGGAAATCCACTCAACACCGTTTACTTTTCAAACCTCAACTCCGATGGCTCCTTGGGCGCCTGGGCGGCTACAACCCCCATGCTGCTTAACCTCGCGGAACATCAGGTGGTGTTTACTTCCGGGCGGATATACGTGTTGGGCGGCAGCAGCGACGCTGCCGGTGGGACCCTGAGAAACACCATATTATATTGCATGCCCAATGCCACCACCGGGCAGATTCCCTTTACCCATAATCTTGGGGATTGGCAGTTCTTGAATGCCGCTTTGGAACATCCCGTGGCCGGGCATCAGGCTGCCACCAACAACGATCATATATATGTACTCGGCGGCCGCTATAACGGAGTGCAACATTCATCTAATGCCTATTACTCTGTTTACAACACTATGACCCCTACGATGATACCAACCGAAACCGTAACGTCGACGATCATCCCGACTTTGACCGCAACGCCCAATTTCTGGGGTACGCAATTTTTCCGAGGAAGCCCCTTTTTAGCTTACCCCAATCCCGCCAAAGATGAAGTGCGGTTTGTCCTGCCGGGTAACGCTGCGGGCGAGGTTAAGGTCTGGGTCTACAACCTTTCCGGGGAACGAGTGGCAATCATTAACGGTTCTTTGGCCGTTAATCGTGATCCGGTGGTGGTATGGAACTGTCATTCCCTGGCGCCGGGAATTTACCTGGTAAGTTTGCAATTGAACGGCAGGGAAATTGGCAAAAACAAGCTGGCCATTATCAGGTAGGTGTGCATGCAAACGATCTTAAACCAAATTCGACGTGAATTAACACAAAACGCGGATGGGAAAAACCGGGAATCTGGGGAGCGCTTTTTTAAGGAAACGATCAAACTGCTGGGCGTTAAAAGCGCGGTGGTGCAACGTATCGGCAAAGCCCAATTCAAGTTATTGCCGGACAAAAGCAAACACGCGGTGTGGGCGCTGTGTGAACGTTTGTGGCAAACCGGT
>JAAXVQ010000118.1:2753-6550 GCA_013335425.1 Candidatus Firestoneibacteriota bacterium
TCCATTATTGAAAATTTTAGCAATTTTTAACAGATGCTCGATTTTCATTTCAAACGATACAGGAATTATGCATTTATCCGCTGCGCAAAGAATACCAACCGGCGGATTTCAAGGTGTTTGAAAAATGGATCAATCAGTATGTACACAACTGGGCGGCCTGCGACACGTTTTGCAATCATACCCTGGGTGAATTTTTGGAACAGCATCCGGTGTATTTGTCGGAGCTGAAAAACTGGGCCCAATCCAAAAATCGTTGGCTGCGCCGGGCGGCGGCCGTGTCTTTGATTATACCGGCCAAAGCCGGCAAGTTTTTTCCGGCAGTCTGCGGCATTGCGGACCTGCTTTTGGAAGACGCGGACGACATGGTGCAAAAAGGTTATGGCTGGATGCTCAAGGTCGCCGCGAACCGGCACACCCGGGAAGTTTTTAATTATGTCATGAAAAATAAGACGCGCATGCCGCGCACGGCTTTGCGCTACGCTATTGAAAAAATGCCTGAGGCCATGAAAAGGAAAGCCATGGCCAAGGACGTTCGGTGATCCGCTTTAAGCCCCGGCTTGGGCAATGGCTTCCAAAGCTTCCCAGCGGGCATAAGCTTTTTTAAGTTCGGCTTCTATTTCACTCAACCGGGTTTTGGTTTTGGCCACAAATCCCGGCTGCTGGCATTGCACGAAATCCGCCAACTGCAAATGCAGCGTTTCCTGTTCCGCATCCAAATTTTCAATTAAAGCCGGCAGGCTCTCGAGTTCTCTTTTTTCCTTAAAACTCAATTTGCGGGGCACACCGGCTTCGGTCAGAAGTGAGGTGGCGGGTTTTGGCGCCGGTTCGGTCAAGCGCGGTTTGGCCTCTTCGGTTCCAACCGCCAACTGCCGTTCCCAATCGTCGTAGCCGCCCACGTATTCGTTTACCGTACCGTCTTTTCGGAAAATCAGGGCTGATGTTACGACGTTGTTCAAAAATTCCCGATCATGGCTGACTACCAACAGGGTGCCGGGATAGTTGAGCAGCACTTCTTCCAGCAACTCCAAAGTTTCGGTATCCAAATCGTTGGTGGGTTCGTCGAATACCAAGAGGTTGGAAGGGTAGGTGAACAAGCGGGCCAACAGCAAACGGTGCCGTTCGCCGCCGGAGAGGATTTTGACGGGCGTGCGCGCCCGGTCGGGAGTGAAAAGGAAATCCTGCAAATAACCCATGACATGGCGGGGAGAACCGTTGATGAACACCGTGTCCCCGCCCTCGGGGGCCACGTTTTCCCACACGGTCTTTTCCAAATCAATTCCCGCGCGCAACTGGTCGAAATATAAGGGCGCCACTTGGGCCCCAAGTTCGACCTCGCCTTGCTGGGGTGGGAGTTGTCCCAACAGGAGGTTGAGCAGCGTGGTTTTGCCGCAGCCATTGGGGCCGATGATTCCCACGCGGTCACCTCGCGAGAGGAGAAAAGAGAAATTGTGCAGAATGGGCACGGGACCGTAGGCAAAGGAAACGTTTTTGGCTTCCAACACCCGGTCTCCCGAACGTTCCGCGGCGCTGATGGTCATGGAAACCTGGCCGACCCGGTTGCGCCGTTGGCGCCGTTCCTCGCGCATCTTCTTAAGCGCCCGCACGCGTCCTTCGTTGCGGGTGCGGCGGGCGCGCACGCCTTGGCGGATCCAGACTTCTTCTTGGGCGAGCTTTTTGTCGAACTGAGCCCACTCTTTTTCTTCAATATCCAAAAAAGCCTGTTTGCGTTCCAGAAAGGTGGGGTAGTCGCAGCTCCAGTCCACGATTTTTCCCCGGTCGATTTCCACAATGCGCGTGGCCAGTTTTCGCAAAAGGCGGCGGTCGTGGGTCACGAACACCACGGTCAAGCGGGTGGCAATCACGAAGTTTTCCAACCAGGCAATGGATTCGAGGTCCAAATGGTTGGTCGGTTCGTCCAACAGCAACACGTCGGGTTGCTGCACCAGGGCCCGGGCCAAAAAAACCCGCCGGCGGATTCCGCCGGAGAGGGAAGCGAACGGCAGGTCCGGGTCCACCTGGACTTGCATGAGAACCCGCTTGACCACGGGTTCGATTTTCCAGGCTTCCAAGTGGTTGAGCTCGTGCAAACGCTGATGCAGGTTTTCCGGGTCCGTGGGCTCGGCCAGTTCCCGATGGTAGGCGGCCAAAGCTTGACCCGCCGGTCCGGCCCCGGCAGCCACCACCTCAAAAGCAGTCCCTACCAAATTTTCCGGAACATTTTGCTCCAAGTGGGCGATATGCAAGCCCGGCGCATAAATGACCTCGCCCGCATCCGGTGCCAGTTGCCGGTTGATGATTTTTAAAAGCGTGGATTTTCCCGCGCCGTTGCGCCCCAAAATGCAGATGCGCTCGCCCTTGAGCACATCGAGCGAAAGGTTCTCGAGCAGCACGGGGCCGCCCAAGGCAATACGGATGTTTTGCAAACTGATTAAACTCATGGGGCACACCTGTCTGAAAATGGATGCGCTACTTTACCACAAGCGTACCGGGGCGCGATGAAAATATCGTAAGCCGGAAATTTTAAAGCCTTGGATTTATGATTGACAAAGCGGCCTGGGTAGGATATTTTATATATGCGGTTATGCGCAGATAAGCTTATTTCAACGGGGGTGGCCTTGAGGAAAAACGAAACAGCCTACTTCAAAGCGCTTTCCGATCCGACCCGGTTGCGTTTGGCGACTTTGTTGGCCCGCCATGGCGAGGTCTGCGTTTGCGAGCTGGCCGGGGCGCTGGATGACCCGGAATTTAAAGTTTCCCGGCACTTGAGCGTGTTGCGCTCGGCCGGGGTAGTGGAAACCCGGCGGTCGGGTACCTGGATGCATTATCGCTTGGCCGACCCCAGAAACGATTTGGAGAGCGGTTTGCAAGGCTGCTTGCGGGACTGTTTGCAGGGGCATGCGTTGGTGCAGCGGGACTCCAAGCGTTTGCAGCATGCGCGGAAGGAAAAACCTCTGCCTTGCGCCACATTGCCGAAAGTTTCCCGCGCGGCGCGGCCCCTGCCTAAGGGTGTTAAGAAAAATATCACGAGGTAAAAAGGAGCTTGCTCATGGAAAAAACCAGGGTGTTGTTCGTCTGTATTCACAACAGTGCGCGTAGTCAGATGGCCGAGGCTTTTTTGAACCAATTGGGGGGCGGGAAGTTTGAGGCGCTCAGCGCCGGTTTGGAACCGGGAAAGCTCAACCCCCTTGTGGTGGAAGCCATGCAGGAGGCGGGGATCGATATTTCCGGCAATGCCACCAAGAGCGTTTTCGATTTTTATAAACGCGGTGAGTTGTTCAGCTATGTGTTCACGGTCTGTGATGAGGCCAGCGGCGAGCGTTGTCCCATCTTTCCGGGCGTAACCCAAAGGATTCACTGGGGTTTTCCCGATCCTTCGGCCCTTATCGGAACGCACGCAGAAAAAATGGTGAAGGTTCGGGAAATCCGGGACATGATTAAAGCCAAGATTGCGGAATTTGTTCGCGCTGTGGAACACGGGGAGTATCATGGCTGAGACCGTATTGAAAAAGCTCTCGTTTTTAGACCGCTATTTGACGCTTTGGATTTTCTTGGCCATGGGTCTGGGCGTACTGGGCGGCTATCTGGTTCCAGCCATGGCCGGATTTTGGAATCGATTTCAAACCGGCACGACCAATATCCCCATTGCCATCGGGCTTATCCTTATGATGTATCCACCCATGGCCAAGGTCAAGTACGAGGAATTGGGTGATGTTTTCCGGGATAAAAAGGTCCTGACGCTTTCCCTGGTGCAAAATTGGGTGATAGGACCGGTGTTGATGTTTGTGTTGGCCGTAGCG
>JAAXVQ010000119.1 GCA_013335425.1 Candidatus Firestoneibacteriota bacterium
ATTGAGAATGGCGCCGGTGTTTTTGTCCACGGCGAAAAGAAAGCCGTCGGAATGCAGCTTGACCTGCGCCAACCAGACTCCCAAGGTATTGCCGCTTTTGCCGCCGGCGGATTGCCCGGCCAGAATGTTCACCAAGGAGAGATCGGTTTTGGCCTGTTGGAACATGTATTGGCGCAAAAGCGGTTGGACTAGGCTGTAGGACATGATGCCGCCAAAGAGCACTCCGAACATGGCCATGACCATCATGGCGAAAACCATTTTCTTGCGTAAACCGAAAACCAAATTGTGCCTAACTTCGGTTCGATCCGCCGCGCGGGCGAGTTTTTCGCGCAGGGGAGAGAGAACATACTTGGAGAGGTAGAGTTGCAAAGGTACCAGCAGGCAAGCGTGCATCACCACTACCAAGGTGACGTATTCCCAGCTGTTGAAAGCGTAGATTTTATTTACAACCATATAGATATATACCGCACCGCACCCGGCAGTCCAGGCCAACAGGAAATAGAGGGCGGCATAATAAGGGAAAGACAGGACCCGGTCTGCAGCGCGTTGGACAACTTGGGAATCAACAATTTCGTCTTCCGGGTGAGAAAGCCATAGTTGGATGGGTTGGAAAAAAGAACGCATTATGATGAAATCCAGGACCATAAAGCCCGCGGCGACCAGGCAGCTGAAAATCAGAAACGAATTCATCTGTTGGATGTCAAAATAGGCAACGTTGGCAGCTAAGTAAACAGTGGTGGGCATACCTAAGACGGTCAGCCCGATCATGACCAAATAATTTTTAAACAAATGCCGCATACGTTCTCCCACGGAAAAAATCAGGCTTCGGCATTTTGCCATTGCCGGGGATGCCTGGGTGCAGGCGTTTTTATATTCAGTATAGACAAAATACATTATAACTTAAAATCCGTTAAAGTTCCTTTGAATACTAAGGTGGACATGAGAATTTTTGACTGGTTGCAGATGAATTTGCCGGTGTTTGTCGGCGTGGCGTGCACAACGGTTTGGGTAGGATAAACAGCCGACGCGTACGGCCGAAAAAATAGGTAGTATAAGGGTGCATCCGTGATCGTGCCAAAGCGGCGCGGGGATACGATTTTTATTGTGGTAAATTGCCGGGTTGGATATGATGGTTCGATTTTAGAATTCTGCCGATGGGAAGAAAAAACCATGTCGATTTTTAAAAAATCCAGCAAGTTGGATGGTGTTTGCTACGATATCCGCGGGCCGATTTTAACCGAGGCCAAACGCCTGGAAGAAGAAGGCTGCCGTATTTACAAGCTTAACACCGGGAATCCCGCCTATTTCAATCTGAACACCTCGGACGAGATCATCCATGACGTCAAATTGAACCTGCCCAATGCGCAAGGGTACTGCGATTCCAACGGTATTTTTCCGGCGCGCAAGGCGGTCATGCAGTACTACCAGATCAAAGGCGTGAGCGGCTTGGACATCAACGATATTTTTATCGGCAACGGTGCCAGTGAGCTGATCCTCATGTCCATGAACGCCTTGCTCAACGACGGGGACGAGATCCTGGTGCCCATGCCCGATTATCCCTTGTGGACGGCCGCCGTCAAGCTTTCGGGCGGGACGCCGGTGCATTACCTTTGCGACGAGGCTCAGTCCTGGTACCCGGACCTGGAAGACATTAAAAAGAAAGTCAGTGCGCGCACCAAAGGCATCGTGGTCATCAACCCCAACAACCCTACCGGCGCGGTTTATCCGGTGGAAATACTCCGGCAGATTATTCAATTGGCCAAGGAAAAAAATCTGATTGTTTTTGCAGATGAGATTTACGACAAGATTGTCTATGACGAGACCAAGCATTTTTCCCTGGCGGCTTTGGACGAAGATGTCCTGTGCGTGACGTTTAACGGCCTTTCCAAATCTTATCGGGTGGCCGGCTTCCGTACAGGTTGGATGGTGATCACGGGCAAAAAAGAGAAAGCGCGGGATTACATTGAAGGTCTGAATCTTTTGTCCAGCATGCGTTTGTGCAGCAACGTGCCTACTCAGTATGCCATCCAAACCGCTTTGGGCGGATATCAGAGTATTGACGATTTGGTGCGCCCCGGCGGCCGTTTGTATGAACAGCGGGCGTTGAGCTACGACTTGTTGACCTCGATTCCCGGCATTACCTGCGTGAAGCCCAAGGGTGCGTTGTATCTGTTTCCGAAAATTGATGTTAAGAAATTTCGCATCAAGAACGACGCCAAGTTTGTTCTGGATTTCTTAATCAGTCAAAAGGTCCTGATGGTGCAGGGCACCGGGTTTAACTGGCCCGAACCCGACCATTTCCGGGTGGTTTTCCTGCCCAATGTGGAGGATTTGAAATTGATTTTAGGGCGGCTTAAGGATTTCCTGGAGGATTATAAACAGGAAGAACAACCTTTGGTCATGGAATAGAACACGGGGAAGCATTTATAAATGTTCCCTAAATGGGATCAACCGGCAAAGGGAAGTCATTATGGAAAAGAAGGCTCATGTCTCGTGGCCGACGGACGCTAAGGTCGGTTTGGGGGAAGCGCCATCAAATGGCGGAGAAGTTGACGTCAAACTCAGCCGGCAGAAGCTGGCGCTGTTGGAAACCCGGCTGCGTTCCCTGGGCTGCGTTATGGTGGCTTTTTCCGGCGGAGTGGACAGCGCTTTTTTAGCCAAGGTCGCTCACGAGGTGTTGGGGGAAAACGCCCTCATGGTGACGGCTTTTTCTGAAACTTTCCCCCCTGCGGAGCGCGAACGCGTTCTGGCGCTGGTGCACAAGCACGGCTTTCGCCACAGGATCGTGGAACGTTCCGAACTCAACGTGACCGGGTTTGTTCAAAACGGCCCGGACCGTTGCTACCACTGCAAATTGGATTTGTTTACAAGGTTGCGCGAGATTGCGCAAACCGAAAATATTCCCCATATCCTCGACGGCACCACTGCCGAAGACGTCCGGGATTATCGTCCCGGGCGCCGGGCTGTGGCTGAAACCCAGGTACTCTCGCCGCTTTGGGAAGCGGATTTGCATAAATCGGAAATCCGGCTTTGTTCGAAAATTTTTGGCCTGGACACCTGGGACCAGCCGGCCTCGCCCTGCCTGGCCAGCCGCATCCCCTATGGCGAAAATGTAACCCGGGAAAAATTGCATCAAATAGAGCGGGCGGAAAATTATTTGCACTCTCTGGGCCTCCGGGAATGCCGGGTCCGGCATCACGGCGTCTTGGCACGGATTGAGGTCGCGTCGGAGGCATGGGCGTTCCTGACGGCGCAACACCGGGAGTCACTGGTCGCGGAATTTCACGCCTTGGGGTTTACCTATGTGACTTTGGATTTGGCGGGGTTTCGCTCGGGCAGTTTAAACGAAGTGTTGACCCCGGCCCAAAAAGCGGAACCGTGAGGGCGGGAGATCCGTTGCAAATTCCTGAAAAATAAGCTCACCCTATTTCGACGAAAGCGAGGCGTTTATCTTTGGGAGAAAACAAACTTACCCGGCAACTGTTCCGTTTGAAAAGTCTAACCAGCATCCTGGCTGAAACGCATGAAGCGGGTCCCAAATTAAAAAAAGCTCTGGGGTCGTTTGACTTGATGGTTTTCGGCATCGGCGTCATCATCGGGGCAGGCATTTTTGCCACCATCGGCACGGCCGCGGCCGGCGACGCGCTTAGGCTTGGGGCAGGCCCCGCGCTGATCGTTTCCTTCGCCATCACGGCTTTAGTCTGCGGCTTCGCGGCCCTGTGCTATGCGGAATTGGCCACGTTGATTCCCATTGCCGGCAGCGCCTACACCTATGCCTACGCGTCTTTCGGGGAACTCATTGCCTGGATCATCGGTTGGGATTTGGTTTTGGAATACGGGGTGGGCACCATTGCCGTGGCCGTGAGTTGGTCGGGATATTTCAACGCCTTTTTACGCGGTCTGGGGCTTTCCTTGCCGGCCTGGGCGTCCATGGATTACCGCACGGCCTGGCAAGGGTTTTCGCAAGCTGCGGGCATAGTTAAAAGCGGATCTTCGTTTGAGCAATTGGCCCCCGCCCTGCAGCACGCGTGGACGGCCTATGCGTCGGCTCCGCACTTTTTCGGCCTACCCATTATTTTTAATTTTCCCGCCTGCGCGATTGTTCTGTTGCTGACTTTGATATTGGTGATCGGTATCAAGGAAAGTGCGCGTTTCAATGCCGCTATCGTAACCGTAAAGTTACTCATCATTGCCTTCTTTATAGGCTTGGGCATGTTTTTCATCAAACCGCACAATTGGGTGCCGTTTGCTCCCCACGGATTTGCGGGCATCAAAGCCGGGGCGGCTATCGTGTTCTTTGCGTTCATCGGTTTTGATGTGGTTTCCACCATGGCCGAGGAAACCAAACAACCTAAAAAAGACTTGCCCATCGGTATCATCGGCTCTTTGATTGTATGCACGCTCATCTACATGGCGGTTTCCGCGGTTTTTACGGGCATGGTCCCCGTATCCCTGTTGTCCACCACCTTGGCAAACCAAAAAGCCGAGCCCTTGGCCATGGCCATGTCGTACAATCATCTGGATTGGGCTGCCGGCATTATTGCTTTTGGCGCGATTATCGCCCAGACAGCGGTTCTGCTGGTGCTGCAGTTGGGGCAGTCTCGGATTTTTTACTCCATGTCCCGCGACGGCCTGCTGCCTTCGCCGTTTGCCGTTATTCATCCCAAATTTAAAACACCTTACGTGACCACCATCCTCGGCGGGGTTTTTGCCGCTCTGATCGCTGCGTTTGCCAACATCGACGAAATGGCGGATTTAACCAATATCGGCACCTTGTTCGCCTTTGTTTTAGTTTGTCTGGGCGTTGTGATTTTAAGGATAAAGGAACCGCATAAGCCCAGAGCTTTTAAGGTGCCTTTTAGCCCGGTTGTGCCGCTTCTGGGCGCGGGTGCTTGTGTTTTTTTGATGACCGGGCTGCCGGGTATTACCTGGATCAGGTTTTTTGTTTGGTTGGCAATCGGTTTTGTGGTTTATTTCGGGTACAGCCTGCGTCACAGTTTGCTGCATAAACCGTAACTTTGGAAAATCAGCGTTTTCCAAACGCTCCGTCAGACAGGCGCGCCGGATACACCGAGGTGGCGGTTGCCCAGTCGGACTCGAATTGGGCGCGGGCTTGGTGCACGGTTGACAACCGGCTGACAACCAGAAGCCCTTCGTGATTGAAGGTCAGCCCTGCATAGGTCCAGTTGGGGCTGCCGAAAAGCAAAATCCGGTCGTCGAAAATACCTGTTTTCAAGTGCATTTTTCGGCCGGGTCTGTTCAGGGCAAACCAACGGACATCACAGCCCGCCTGCCGCAGGGTTTCCGCGCTTTTAATGTTGGTTTCCTGCGTGGGGCAGAGGATGATCCGGACGACGACACCCCGCTGTTGGGCGCGCGCCATTTGGTGCAGAACGGCTTTGTTTGATAAATCATACATTTCAATTTCCAGGGATTGGCGGACATGTTCGATTTTTTCACAGACCGCCTTTTCCAGTCCGGGATTGAACAGCAGCCGGAGTTCCTCGGCCGCCGCTGTTTTTGGCAATAACTCCGTGCCAAGGCAAATCCACAGGAAAATGTGCAAGCAGGCTCGCCTCACTGATTTTGGACTTTTTTTCACGACGACTCCCGGAAACTGACATTGACACCTGTTGATTAGACCGGTTGGCGAAGAAAAAATTGCAGCTAAATCCGGCTGCCTGACCCTCCCAGGGGTCTCAAAACAGGTGGGTTGGTTTCTTCAGGTAAGCAAATGCAACTTCTGCCCAGCGGGACAGGGAGACCTTGAATGAATCTCCGGAACATCATCCTTAGCGTAGCGTGTTTGTGGGTGGTTGGAAATATTTGGGCTAAGCCGGGTTTTACCGAAAAACCGCTTATCCGGGATATTCAAATTTCAACTTTGAAAATTGAACCAGGGCATGTGCTCGCACTGGCAATGAAATCCTTCACGCCGGATTTGTCAGTGATCTTGGCAGGTTGCGGGCAAAGCTTCAAATTAGCCGCGTTACCCAGTGAACCGCTGACCTGGAGAGGTTATTTGGCCGTACCTTTGGAAACCGCGCCGGGGTTGAAAGTACTGACGATCGCGGTTCAAGGAGGGCAGGGTGACCAAACTCAAGAATTTGAAGTGGAGGTGCTTCCGGCGGCTCCGCGTAAATTGGAGGTTCTGCATATCAAGAATTACACTGATTTTAGGTTTGCGCCGGAGTCCAGGCTCATGTCCAAATTGCGGGCGCGTTCGGCGGCGCAGTTGGGAGCCGCGGTGGAGTGTTTTTCGTCACCCCTGCCGGGCGGAAGATCCAACGCCAATTTCGGGGTGAAACGAGTTTATCATCCCGGGCATAAAACTTCGGTGCATCGGGGCGTTGACCTGGACGCGCCCCTGGGGACGCCCGTCTGCGCTCCGGCGGACGGCGTCGTTTTACTCGCCCGCAAATTCAATGCCCACGGCAACACCACCTTGGTGGATCACGGTTTCGGCGTGGTAAGCACGTTTCTGCATCAAAGCCGAATTCTGGTGAAACCCGGGCAGAAACTCAAAGCCGGCCAGACTATCGG